>JAGYOK010000025.1 GCA_018399685.1 Alphaproteobacteria bacterium
GTTGGTATGACGATAATATATACTTAAAAATATAATAATAAATATAAATTTATTCCAGATCCTAGGTAGTAGGAGCCTCTTGCAACTTTGTGCTAACGCCTGTAAACAGGGCCAAAAGATCGTCCCCAACCACAAACACAACAGCTGAAATAGCAACAGCAATACCAGCTGCGATCAAACCATATTCGATGGCAGTCGCGCCATCTTCTCTACTCAAATAACGTGCGATTAACTTAGTTAGCATGTTTATCTCCTTATGCAAGAAAGTAATTAAGTGTCATTCCGGTAAACCCATAACCTCGCTAAAAAGCACCGCGAGGTTCCTTAACCGTATCTATTAATCATAACCCTTATTTACTTAAAAAACAATTAAGTAAATTAAGTAATACATAATTTTCCTTAGTATATAAACATATATTATTTACATAAAATTTTACACAAATAGTAATGATGTAGTATTACCAAGTATTGATAATTTAATTACTTGTAATAGATTGCGCAGTGCAACAAACTCTGGAATAAAAAAGCTCTCTTTTCCCCTTTTACTCAGATAGTTAGCAGTAAAAACTTGCTTCAATAAATATCTCAAGCCCCGGCTTTATGCAAAACTATATTAGTCCTCTCTTAATGTTTTGAATAAACAAAAATGTATAACAGGCGGTATTAAAAAGAAAAATATCAATAAAAAACACGGGCGAGAACCTTATATTCTACGCCCGTGCTTATTTAGCAAACCATAATTTAAAGCAAGTATATACTTAATCTGTAATGTGCAAATTACTTAGCTCGCGACTGATTTTTTCAAAGACCGCGATCAAATCCTCCTGATTAGGAGCATCATAGTAGTAATCTTCCGACGTCGCACATTGACGGTAATAGTCTTTTGTTGATTCGTTCACTCCCCCGGCGAAAGTAACCGTATACACTATAATGTCATCGGCCCTCATGTTCTCGCAAACATCTTCAAGCCGCTCATTGAGTTTATAAGTCGTGATGCTGTTATCCTGAGTAGGCCCGTATGCAGAGTAATACGGATGTACTGTATTAACACCATCCGTCATCATAACCACGGCCTTGCGCCAGTATTGGTTATCCCACTCCACCCCTTCCCTATAAGGGAAATCCTGCGAAAGGACACGATATCCCCATACCATACCGAAGTTACCATGCGTATGACCGTCAGCTCGCATTTGGTCAATAACGCCTTTCAGCTTTGACGGGCTGGTTGACAAGGGCAAAACAGGCGCTCTGGGGCAACCATAGTTTGGCCCGTATCTCACAGAATAGGTTCTTGTATAATAGTTATATCTCAAATTACAGTACGGATCGTCATCACCATCACGGCAATAACGATACATATCCCACGGCCCGTCATTATCCGTAGTATCCAAAGGATAGTCCTGCGCAAGAACACAGCCCATCCATTCGCTGCTGCTGGAAGATGTGGTGTAATCCAGATTAAACGGATTATTCATAAACGGCTCGTCATAGTAATTGCCATAGGGGTCTTCACCCAGACCATAAGGGCCGACATTAACCGTTGCGGCATAAGGGACAAGACCGATCTTGATATATTCCTTTTCACGCGTAGCCATCGAATCCAAAGAAGAAGGAGACGCAGCAGCCCCCGCTTCAACATCAATACCGTACATGATATAAACAAAGTTAGACGCCGCAGTCCGCAAAGCGCTTATATTATCGTATGAAGCCATTGATCCGGTGTTATCCATAACCAGAACAACCTCGATCCCCTGCACTTCACGTAAAACCGTTGTCGAGGCCGCCACATCAATATAATCAATCCCTAAAATCCCTAAAAACATTGTGTCATAGCGCGCAGAGCCAGTCACTATCACCTTTTCCCCTATAACCTGAACATATGGATCAAAGGCAACTCCGAGTTTTTCCAAGGGGTAGTTCGCATCAAAGAACTCCTGCACACGCTGATTGATCTCCTGCTCATCCGTAGATGAGGCCACCGCCGCCAAAGCCGCAGCGTCCAACGCCTGCGCAAGCCTTTGTTTAACAAGATACGCCTGAGAGTAATCCAAAGACATACCGGCAACTCCAAGCAAAACCGGAATTAAGATAGCGAACAAAATGGCGATAGCCCCGGTTTTCTCACGAACATATCGCCCGATATACAGGCCTGACACCCTCATCAAAGATTTTATGTTCTTATCCATGGTAAATCCCCTTATCTTTTGCCTCGTATGCAACACTAAACAATAAATGTGCCGCTTCTAAAAATATTAAACCTTATTCTCTGGTTACCACGGACTTACTGCGTCCGCGGCTAAATGCCGTTTCCCTCATTGATATTACATCAATAGCAAAACCACTGATTAACGGCGCATATTCATAAACAACCGACACCATAATGACGCCCTCCTCGGGCGCTGCCAAAGCGGAAACGCTCCCCAGCGGGTTTGCCACCGGTGTCATATTCCTTGTTTCCCGCCACACAATCTCGCTATCGGAGTCCTCATCAAATCGCATACTGACAATATCAACGCCGTAACTAGTCGAGGAAAGAGGCTCAAAAGCCAGACGTCCCGCCTCTATAGCCTCATTAATACCATCTTCCGTAGCGATATTTTCACGCGTAATCAGATCTGCAACAACCTGCGAAGCCCTGATAGCTTTCTGGTTAACCAAAATAGCATTGCCCAGATCGTAAACTCCCACCATTATCAGCAACATAACCGGGAAAATCAGCGCTGCCTCAATCGAGGAAACCGCCTGTTTTTCATCAACCCAGCGCTTAAAAACCGTTGCCGTTTTTTCCAAAAAGGAAAAACTCCGGCCAGCTACCTTGCTACATAATACTGATATCATTAGAAAAATATCCATAGTAACCGTTAAATCCCCTGAAATTCATAAGGCTCGCTTTGAAGAACAATCGTGGAAATGAACTGCGTTCCTCCATCAGTGCCATTAAGCAGCGTTCCGACAATCGGCGTAATCATCTCGTAACGGAAAGCCACCCTGATTATGACCTTGTCATTAGAGCCTCCGGCATCAAATCCCTGAGGAACCATAGTCCCGTCAGCGCCATAACTTGGCCCTGTGTAATCGGAATAGCTATCTATCGGAAGAACTTCGATAATCATATCATTGCAATCCACCAGAGCTGTTGCATAGTTACACAAAGCCTGACGGAACATCGCCTCATGATCTCCAGTAGATTGCTGGACCTTCCCCGTTCTAATCAAGCGCGCAGCCGAATCCGTTGCCCCTTCTACAATAGACGCAGACAAGAACATCAAGGAAAGCTCGATAATCCCAAGGGTGATAAGCAAAAAAGGCATAAACAATATCGCAAACTCGATAGCGACAGCGCCTTCACACCGCCTGAACCAATTTTTTATTATCTGTCTCATAGGCTTCATAAAACCCAACCGTTTAAAACCAGATGCCCTAACCATATTATGCTGTATTTAAATTAAATACATTCTTGTTTTCAGGCACAAAAAAGGCGGAGACTTCACGTCCGCCCGGTGTGCAGGTTATCTCAGAATAACCGCCACAACTACATTGTATCGCCCTATTTATAAATAAAGCGTTAAAAACAGCAAAATCACGATAATCCATAATACCCCTCCTCCAAGCAGCGGATAATAAATTCCGAAGAGCTTTACTTCTCCAACATAGAGTAATCAATATTTTGGGCTGCCTGTTCTTCAACCGCCTCTCCCCAATGTTTTTTAAGTTCTTTTTGACGCTTTTTAATTTCCTCCATACGCTTAATGCCTCTTTGGTACAAAAACGACGAAACAATACCGGTCACAACCCAGTCAATCATATAACCGAAAGCCGCCGCCATATACATAATTGACAAGTATCGCATGTTGGTAACGATATCCATACTCATCTCAAAGTCATTACCCGCGGACCAAAGCTTGAAAACAAAGGGTATGCAACCGGCCAGATTCATAGCTGTAATAGTAGAAACCTTTGCGCCGGACACACGCGCCGAAACGACAAAAGCAACAATACTTGGCAACATACCAATAACCAACAGAATAGAAGTCGGCAAAAAGACCACTCCTGCCACTATAATACACGCAAGCCACAACCGCGCCTTAAAGGCCATTTTCTTTTTGCCACCCGCGGCAGCAGGATTTGCCTTGTCCTGCTTGTCCTCCTGCTCGGTTTTTTTCTTTTTAGCCATCCCTGTTCATTCTTCCCGCTTGTTAAAAAATCCGGTACCCGGACACGAAAGCAAAGACGCTCATAACTGTAATAATAGTAGCGATTACCCATGATATAAGAGACGCCGTCTCCTGACCATTTGCAACACCATAAGTGCTTTTATTTACCAGTTTGCGATTATACTGGTCGTACTCATATTGCAGTATTTTATATTCACGTTTTGCCAGTTGAAATGCCTTATTGTCCCGCTGGCGCGCAGCGTGGTTATCAATAAGAAAAGACATCCCTACCAAATTGCCTCTTTCTGCCTCTTTTTGTACGCTGTCAACTATCTGTTCGCGGAGTTTAATATTATTATAGACCGTATAAACGCCAGCCAGAGAATCCTTAAAAACTTTAGCAATCGCCGGGAGCGACAAAATTCCGGCCTTTTTTTGCAACATAGCAAGAAACCGCAGATTTCCTGCTATCTGCTTATCCTTGTCGGGCTGTCCAAGATCATACGCGACCCGCTCGATCAGCCTTTTTTCATGTACTGAAAAAAATGCTATGCAGTGTTGATCCATAAAAAGTGCGATCTGTCCCCCTTTGGCTGACAAATCTTCGAAACTTTCCAGACACGAACCGGCATCACAAACAAAGTAATTTTTAAATTGGTCGCTAAAACATGGCGCTGTCCGACATAAATGATACATACACTTTTCAATACTGTTCAGGCTTTTTCTCTGCCTGAGTATTGTCCGGCACACATCAAAACTTTTAATCATCGCCAGCACTTCATTTTGTGAAATTGTCTTCATGCTTGCCGCCAGATCGAGAATATTCTGCTGCAACGCCAGACCAAATACAGACGTATCACCGCCTTCAAAGCAGGTGCGGGCTAAAATCCCGCCCACGCCGTCATAGGTGAACACGCGCCCTTTAAAAAATACTGGTAGCATTGGGTTAAGCGCCAGAACAATGTTTGCCACAGTAACATCGGCACTATCTTTACTGGAAAGCGCCCCGGAGCTGCCCCTTTCAATAGCTGCGGCATAACTCTCACTAAAATCTTTGTCATTGAAAGCCTTGTCAATCCATTGTTCCAGCTCTCCGCCCTCAACAGCCTTTAACGTATCTGCCACATTTTCTGCCAACTCCAGAGCCAGAGCATCAGGAAATAAATATTTTTTGCCCCGAAACACAAAAGGCCGGTTTGCCTTTTTCCTGCGAATTAATGCTGGCGGAGTCATCCTTGACCCATCAAGCCACGAATCAATATCGTCGAGAGTCCATCGTTGTGAAGGGTCATCGTGCATTAACCCTCGCAATAATTCTACATATCTGGTTTGAAGGCGCTCATTTCCAACGATTGCAACATAACTGCCATATTCAATTTTCTGCTGTAAGATTTCCTTATCGCTTAGGCCTTCAAGCTCATCATGCTTGCGCAAAATCAAAGCCAGCGAAACGCCAAACGCATAAATATCGTCGGCAAGACTGCCACCCCCCCGGCCAAAAGGCTCCGCCGAGGCTTTCTCAACAGACAGAAATAATGCAGGCTGGGAGCTTTGCGGAAACACGGACAGACAATCACCAAGCATAATCGGGTGATTTTTGTTACGACCGCTATAGAAAATGTTATCCGGACGGATCGAACCATGAGGAAAACCACGATCTGACATCGTTTTCAATATACGTGCCATAGGCGTGATAAGAAAATCATTTATCTCGGTCTGACGCCATCCATGATTACTCATCCCGTTTTCAGATATAATACAATCCCCTACAGAAGCATCATAAATGAAAGCATATTTTTGTTTTCCATCCGACGGCCAGAACACAACTCCATGGGAAATCAGCCGCAATAGCGAGGCATCCGCCAGACTATCGTAGTTATCCGCCGACGCCCATCGGGGTAAATGCCCCTTATCTGCAATGATTGCCGCGTATTTTCTACCGGATCCGCGCGCCTCTACAGCAGCATATGCAAGAGATTCGCCATTATCAAACTGTGGAAGCCGCTTTGACGGATATATGGTAATACCATCAAGATGTGCAACCGCCTGCTGCCCGTGGCTCCGCACATCATCCTTCAGTTTTTCGGAATCTTTTGAAGCAGGATCTGGATCGGAAGTGATATCGAAAGCGGGATCAGGCGCAGCGGCGTTTTCCTGCGTTTTATCCGCCTTTTCCTGCGGAGTTTGTTCGGGATTTTTATTTATCTCAGACATACTCGCGTAACATCCTGTCAACGAAGTCAGGGCAAAAGAATACAAGCCCCTTAAATTACACACATCGGCATAGATTCTAAAGTGCTTCGCAATAAAAGTAAAACGGCATGCCCAAAAAACATACCGTTTTATACATAAAAGAACGATTATTAAATGAAACTACAGCCATAAAACCAATAAGTATTTGAAGGATTTTAATCCACAAAAGGATCTGTCATCAATATAGTATCGTCCCTCTCAGGGCTGGTTGATAGCATAGCAACCGGAGCGCCGATCAACTCCTCAATCCGCCGAACATATTTCACAGCGGCAGCCGGAAGATCTTTCCATGAGCGAGCACCACATGTGGTTTCGCTCCACCCTTCCATTGTCTCGTAAATCGGCTCGACCTCTGCCTGACCGACTTGAGAGGCCGGATAGTAATCAATCACCTCACCATTCAGACGATATCCTGTACAAATCTTCAGCTCCTCCAGCCCATCAAGCACATCGAGCTTGGTCAAAGCGATTCCGCTGATACCATTCACACACACAGCCTGACGCACAAGCACGGCATCAAACCAGCCACAGCGGCGCTTACGCCCTGTCACTGTGCCAAACTCATGCCCTTTTTCGCCGAGATAATCTCCCGTCTCATCAAACAATTCCGTCGGGAAAGGCCCTTTACCCACGCGGGTTGTATAGGCTTTGGTAATGCCCAGCACATATTTCATTGCATTCATGCCCATACCAGAGCCTGTTGCAGCCTGAGAAGCAACTGTATTAGAAGACGTCACAAACGGATACGTTCCATGATCTATATCCAGCATGGTTCCTTGTGCACCTTCAAACAGCATTTTTTTATTATTGCTGCGCGCCTGATCCAAAATGCGCCAGACCACACCGGCATATTGCAAAACATCGTCCGCTATTTTCATCAAATCATCATAGATTTGCTTTGGATCGAGCGTTTCAGCTCCCATCCCTTTAAGCAAAATATTGTGATGAAACATCATGTTATCGATTTTCTCCCGCAGCACTTCGGGGTCTCGCAAATCACATACACGAATGCCACGACGAGCCACCTTATCTTCATAAGCAGGGCCAATTCCACGCTTGGTCGTACCAATTTTGTTTTCACCTTTTATGTTCTCAAGCGCCTGATCCAGCGCCGGATGCACAGGCAAAATAAGTGCAGCATTTTCTGCAATAACCAAGCTTTCAGGAGTAATATCAACCCCTTGCGATCTAATTTGGTCGATCTCCTCAAGCAATGCCCAGGGGTTAATCACTACGCCATTACCAATCACAGAGAGCTTTCCCTTGCGCACAACGCCCGATGGCAGCAGCTTGTTCTTATAGGTCACTCCATCAATCACCAAAGTATGGCCTGCATTATGCCCACCTTGAGAGCGCACAACGACATCCGCGCGGGAGCAAAGCCAGTCAACTATTTTCCCCTTGCCTTCATCGCCCCACTGAGCACCAACCACAACAACATTACTCATTTTTTATTCCTCTTTTTTTAAAACCCGATTAATAATTAAAACCACCTTAAAGCTCTACAACTCCGCCATCCTCATACAAATGCGTACAAGAATCCAAAGGCTCCTGCCCGGCTGAAGTACCGCGCACACATATCCACCCATCTTTGCGCAAAGCCATAACCGTGCTCAAAGGCTCACTAGCAGAGACAAAAACCCTGCTTTCTTCTACAGGCGAATCCTTAAATCCTGAAATAGTATCCATGTAAAGGGTAAAACCGCGCGCGGTATCCATAATTTTAGAATCACCAAAACACAGATCATAAGCCCCGCCGCGCCCAAGCTCTCCGCGCACCCCTTTACTAAACAGGGTAAAGCCATACGTCTTATGATACTCGAACCCGCTTTGTTCAATCAGATCAACTGTGATGGTCACGTCATCAATGCCCAGATCGCCCAAAGCCTTTTCCAGCCCCTCATATAATCCCGCCAGCCAGTCAATATGCCTGCTCAACTCAGGCTCATCTGAAAGCCCGTCAATCCCGCGCAGCGCCTCAAAAGCATCAAAGGCGCGGCCTGATGCCTCCATAATCTGCGCAATTATCATAGCTTTAGGATCATTTAAAGCCTTCAAAGCGCCAACATCCCTCTGCTCGACTATCTTTTCCGCCGCGATGCGCACATCCTCAGGCATAGCTTCCATCAAGCGGGCGACGCATCCCGGAACAGTCAGATCAATCGTAATATCCGCAAAGCCCAGAGCTTTCAGCCCCAATAGCGGCAATACGCAAATCTCGATATCGGCATGGATTTCTTCTGTATTATCAATCAGCTCGCACCCCACCTGCGTAAACTGGCGGGTCGTCCGGAGCTGCCCTGCCCTAGTGCGCAAGACATCATTCGCATAAGCAAGGCGCAAAGGGCGCGCTTCTTTATTAAGGCGAGACGATGCAATTCGGGCAATCTGCGCGGTAATATCAGGGCGAACGCCAAGCATGCGGTGGGAAACCGGATCCATAATGCGAAACGTCTTGGGCGCCATATGAGCCCCCGGCCCCGGCGCAAGCAAACTATCTTCAAATTCAAGGAGTGGCGGTTTAACCCGATCATACCCAAATCCGCGGAACAGTGACATTAATGTGTGTATATTCTCCGCCTCCACTTGTGCATCGGGAGGCAATAAATCGGCAAACCCGCTAGGTAATAGCGCCAGACTTTCATCTGTCTTGCTCATAAGTGCAAAACTCTTCTCGTAGTTACATATAAAAAATAAATGTAATAACCTTACGATCACGCTTCTATAGGAGTATTACCAACGGACACTACATGATATCTCAGGCTTTTTCAATAACCGAGCACAAATCATTAACGGTTTCCTTCACAACGCCCTCATCGTCGCCCTCAGCCATCACCCGAATAAGAGGCTCAGTGCCAGAAGCGCGCACCAAAAGCCGCCCTCCCGTGCCTTCCAGATGTGCCTGCGCCTGCCTGATCTTTGCTTGCACAGAATCAAGCTCTAGCGGGCTTTGCCCTTCATAGCGCACATTTTGCAATAGCTGCGGCACGCTATCAAAAACGTGCAGAGTCTCACTCGCAGGTTTACCGCTGTTCTTAACAATATTCAAAACCTGAAGAGCGGCCAAAATACCATCCCCCGTCGTTGCATGCTCTGCAAGTATAAGGTGGCCGGATTGCTCTCCTCCCAGATTATACCCGGCTCCCCGCATATGCTCAACGACATAGCGATCCCCGACATCGGTACGCACCAGATCCAGCCCATTAGCCTGCATCAACCGTTCCAGCCCCAGATTCGACATAACCGTAGCCACCAGCCCGCCGCCTTCAAGCGTGCCTTGCTCTTTCATCGAGAGCGCCAAAGCTCCCATAAGCTGGTCACCGTCGATCTTGTTGCCTTTTTCATCAACCATAATCAGGCGGTCTGCATCTCCATCAAGCGCAATTCCCATATCCGCACCCTGATCGACCACGGCTTCCTGCAACTTTCCCGTAGCCGTAGCGCCATAGCCATCATTGATATTCCGGCCATTTGGCGCATTACCAATAGTGGTCACATCAACTTCCATCTCCCAAAGCACTTGCGGAGCCACCTTGTAAGCCGCGCCATTCGCGCAATCCACAACGACCTTCAGCCCTTCCAGTGAGCCTCGCTGCGGGATAGAGCGTTTCAGCCCTTCAATATAGCGCCCCGGAGCATCATCCAACCGGCTGGCCTTCCCGATATCTTCCGGCGCCACCAGCTCATCGCTCAAATCCTGATCTATTTTAGCCTCTATCTGGCGCTCGATATCGTCATCAAGCTTATAGCCATCCGCGCCGAAAAGCTTTATCCCGTTATCCTGATAAGGGTTATGCGAAGCCGAGATCATCACCCCGACATCCGCACGCAAAGAGCGTGTCAGCTTGGCAATCGCGGGAGTTGGCAGCGGCCCTACCAAAACCACATCCATACCCATTGAAACAAAACCAGAGGCCAAAGCCTGCTCCAGCATATAACCGGAAAGGCGCGTATCTTTACCGATAACCACACGATCCATATGCTTTCCATTACGTGCATGGCGCAGCACACATGCTGTGGCCATCGCCACTTTCAAGGCCATATCCGCACGCATGGGAAAAGCATTGGCAGTGCCGCGTATCCCGTCCGTACCAAAATATTTTTTTCTGTTTTTATTGGTGTTTTTATTGATGTTTTTATCTGTCATGAAACTAACTTTATGCAGCACTAACCTGTTTTACAATAGAGAAATTACTTTTCCTGTTTGCTTACTTATTTGATAAATCGGCAAAAACAAAATATAGTCGAAACAAACGGGAGTTTGGAAATGAATAATTGTATAAAAAGATTACACAAAAAATCGCAAAAACATAATAAGTTCAAAGCACTGGCATTTTTATGCCTGATGACCTTTCCGCTGTTCATTAGCGGCTGCAAGGAACAAAAGCCGCAAGAGCCACCTGCCGCACAATCTCAGGGAAATAATAAAGACCCCGTTATGCGCATCGCCTTTGTCGGTAACGAATATACGACAGAAAATAATATGCTCAATATGGTGCCGCTTATGGCTAAAAGTGACCCGAGCACACAATTCAATGTTGAGGTCGGAGTTCATGCTGTAGCGAATAACTCTCTGGCACAGCTTTGGTCACATCCAGCAACAAAAACCTTATTAACGCCGAATAGCTGGGATTACGTTATTATACAGCCTAATTCCATGTGGGCTTCCAGTGAGGGGCACGTATATGTTACGCAAAAATCAATTTCTGCATGGTCGCGCCTTATAAACAATATTCAGGCACACCCTGTCTTGTTTATGACCTGGCCACTGGAGAGGAGCCACCCTACTTATGCAGATCTCAAACACATGTCCACGCTAAAGAATTATAAAAACATGCACCGTATGATTCATGGTTATTCCAAAGCATTGGCTAAAAAAGAAGGCATGTCACTTGCTCCTGTTGGCAATTACTGGATGGTTGCAATGGAAAAGAACCCGGATATCAATCTTTATGCACCGGATGGATCTACGCCCTCGCTCGAAGGCTCGTATTTAACAGCGCTAGTCATATACAAGACTCTGGTTGATAATACGCTTGACGATATAACTTACATCCCGCAAGGGATGAGTGAGGAAACCAAAGATGCCCTCATTGCCATCGCTTCAACAAAAATAGAAAATTAATCCACCGAAAAACCCACAGGGCACCATACCGCAAAGCCTTTTTACGCAGCAATTACCACGCCTTGTCAACAGACTGTTAATTGGTTAAAGAATTTTATCCGCAGCAAAAACAACTGGGTCACTCACATTCATAAGAAGAGGAAGCTGCGCTAGAGCCATGAACTCCATACTTGCCCTGCGCTTTCAGATCGCGGATATTCTTAACGACACAGACAAATTCATATAAATCCACGCGCTGCTGAGGGGTCAGTTTCTCCATAAATTTCACCACAGAAATCGTTTCATCTCCCCCGGAAACAGAATTACTTCCCCGCTTATAAAACATACCGTTCCATGCTTTGCCTAGATCAACTCCTGCCAATTCGCCGTCTTTATCAAAGGTACAGCGCAAATGGATCGCTTGTTTCAACGAAAGTGACGAAAACATCTTTTTTATATGCTTTTGCCCTTCAGAGCCAGAATGATAGCCCTTTTGCAGGAACTTGCGTGACAACCCCTCGATACACGCCCCCTCCATGTTCATAATTTGCGGGATTTCTGAGAGTACATAAACACTGTCCGGATTGGCAAAAGGTGCTAACAAAATAATGGGCTTATCGGCATTTTCGATCATAAAACGCCGAGATATGTGATCAATAATTCCATCGGGATTGCGCGTTCCATCGGGATTTGTTGAGCCATATAAGATTTCTTTTGCTTCTTTTTTTAGAGAAACTGCAACACGAACAAGTGATTTTTTAAAAGTATCGTCATACCTGACGAAACGCATAAGTTCCGTATGATCAACAACACCGACCTACGGATAGATTTCGGCAATCTTTGTTGCCACCTGCCATGCCCGAAGGCCACCATCTTTAAAGGAACCATGACCATCCGGCTGCAAAGATCCGGAATAAAGCAGAATAACTTTGGCGCTCTCCACAGCCTTAGCAGACAATGGCCGCGTCATTTCGATTAATTGCTCAATTTCGTTTTCACCCAACACACAACCCCGTTTTTGTTTCTATCTAGGATTATAATAATATTCCACCGTTCCGGTTTTATAACGATCGAAACACATATAACCGTGTACTTCCAATGCTTGCTTTATCCTCTCGGCAATCTCTTCTCGCTGAGCGCGCAGCTCATCATTTGGAAATTGCAACCTGTAAAATTCCCAATTAATTTCCCACTTCTCATCCTTATTATCAGGTATAATGACCTTCTCTTCTGCATAAAACTTTATCTCTTCTCCTTGCCAAAAGAACAAAAACTCATGGAGCCCCCTTTCACCTGGCACTATTCCTCTGTGGACAAGACGAGCACCTGTTTCTTCATCCACTGTTTGTATTTTTTCGTTATCGTTCACAAAGGCCATTTTCTTAAAAACCTTTTTCAAATCCTTCTTTGCCTGCCCCATCGCATCGCCTTTCCATACAACTTAAAGTATAAATGTTAATCTTTTATTAATATTTACCCATATAGCACAGTTCCCTGCAACCATGCATCAAATTTCCTTAATTCTGTAAAATATGACATAAACAGAAAAAGGCCGAAACCGGCCTTATCTTTTTTGCCTTTATGGCCTTATGGCCTTATTAAGTGCTCGGCACAGAAGAGCGCGGCACGCTTGATCCTTCGCTGTACGTTTGCGGATCATCACGAATAATCACCTCCCCGCGCAGCAAAGCTTTAAGCTCCTCACCGGACAAAAGCTCATATTCCAGAAGCGCTTTGGCAACTATGTGCAAGCCATCAATATTATCCGTAATGATGCTTTTGGCGCGCTCATAGCCCTCTTCGACCAGACGCCGCACCTCGGATTCAATCGCAGAGGATGTCTCGGAAGAAATCCGGCGCTCGCGGTAAGATGATGGATCATCGCTGTAATCCACCATACCGATCTCATCGCTAAGCCCCCACTGCGTCACCATAGCCCGCGCCATAGCGCTCACCTGCTGGATGTCACCGGAAGCGCCGTTCGTTACCTGATCTTTACCAAATATAATTTCCTCGGCCACGCGCCCGCCCATCCCGACAGAAATATTAGCCTTCATCTTGGCCAGAGAATAGCTGTAGCGATCCCCTTCCGGCAAGCGCATAACCATACCCAGCGCCCTGCCGCGCGGTACAATCGTCGCCTTGTGTATAGGGTCGGACTCCGGCTCGTTCAGCGTAACCAGAGCATGCCCCGCCTCATGATAAGCAGTGAGTTTCTTCTCTTCTTCATTCATAGCCATAGAGCGTCTTTCCGCCCCCATCATGACCTTGTCCTTGGCGTCTTCCAGATCATCCATGCCGATCACCCGCTTGTTCCTACGCGCAGCCATCAACGCCGCCTCGTTCACAAGATTAGCCAGATCAGCCCCCGAAAACCCCGGAGTTCCCCGTGCGATAATAGATGCATCGACATTATTGCCCAATGGTACTTTACGCATATGAACTTCCAAAATCTGCTCGCGCCCCTTCACATCGGGCAAAGGCACAACGATCTGCCGGTCAAAACGCCCCGGCCTCAGCAAAGCCGGATCAAGCACATCCGGCCTGTTCGTAGCGGCTAAAATAATTACACCTTCGGTTGCATCAAACCCGTCCATCTCCACCAGCATCTGGTTCAGCGTCTGCTCTCGCTCATCGTTCCCGCCGCCATAGCCAGCCCCGCGATGACGACCCACAGCATCAATCTCGTCAATAAAGATAATACACGGCGCATTTTTCCGCCCCTGCTCGAACATATCGCGCACACGGGAAGCACCAACACCGACAAACATCTCGACAAAGTCCGAACCAGAGATGGAGAAAAACGGAACCCCTGCCTCTCCGGCCACGGCTCGCGCAATCAAAGTCTTACCAGTCCCCGGCTCACCCACAAGCAAAGCCCCTTTAGGGATACGCCCGCCCAGTCGCTGGAACTTCTGGGGATCTTTAAGGAAATCGACAACCTCCTCCAGATCCTGCTTGGCTTCTTCTATGCCCGCCACATCTTCAAAAGTGACTTTTGTCTGATCTTCATTGAGCATCTTGGCTCTGCTCTTGCCAAAGCCCATAGCTCCGCCGCCGCCTTTGCCATTCATCTGGCGCATCATAAACAGCCAAAATCCAATCAACAGCAATACCGGCGCAAAATTCAACAACAGATAACCAATACCCACTTCCGGTGGATCAGGCTCCTGCGCTTTAATACGCACAGATGTTTCCTCAAGACGATCAACGACGTTCTCATTGGGCGGAATATGAACAGAAAATTTACCGCCACCGCCTGCATAAACGCCTTGCAAAATTTCCCCTTTAATAACGACTTCTTCAATACGGCCGGTTTTTGATTCAGCCATAAAATCGCTGTAGCTCAGCTCCTGCACTTTTTCCTCTGCCCCTTGCTGCGCTTCTTTTGCAACATTCACGAACAACAGGACGGAAAATCCTATCGCCAGCCAAAAAATGAGGTTTTTATTGATATTTTTCATAAGTACGTCCTGTGTAAAAATACAGTTGCCATTGCTCGAATTTCTAATTTTAGAAATTCTAGGGGAATCCAGAGAAAGCTACTACAGAAACACTGGATTACCCTAGAATTCTTTTCCAAGAATTAAGGCAATGATGAAAGCAGAGGAACCATAATAAAGCAGAGTTACAATGAATAACAGGGATAAAAAGACTTTTTCCTTTCATGAAAAATAAATCACAAATAGCCTTACGCAGTTTCAACTACACTGCGTTTTTGACCAATGGTTATTAAAATAAACAACCCCATACAAATAACAAAGATATAAACAGGGAAAGCCATTTCCACAAAACTAAACTCTTTCATAACGAGAAACGCTGTTAACTGATTAAAAGCAACAGCAAGATAAGTAATCGCAGTCTCCGAATGTGGATGAGTCCAAGACTTTCGTATAACAGGCAAAGACGCCGCCCCATCTGCTAAAAGCGCAAAAACAATCGCCAGTACTGGATTTTGTGTTACCTGCCACAAAATAAGGGCAAGAACAGATAAGGCCGCACATACCCAATCAAATCTGGTAATTTTCCAGTACGCCTTCTTATTCACAAAAGATACAAAAAAGACAAGGAAAGGGCCAACTCCCGCCGCAAAAACAGGAAGAACAGCCCACGTTACACCATCAGACAATGCTGCCACTGCTCCAATAAGCGGCGCCACCCCCCACAAAAGGAAAGAAACTCTATTGGGTTGGGTTTTGCCATACCACGTGTCACGCAAATAAACAAAACCACCAACTTGATGAACAATGAAGCCAATTATAACGATGTATTCCATTACTTCTCCCGCGACAATATGAATTCATTTATTTTAGTGTCATACTCAAAAACCACCCCACCGAGTGTACGCTTACGAAAGCCAGCAGAGGTCACAAGATCTTCGCATAAATTCTCCACCCGCTCCAGCCGTGGGCCATAGGGTTTGCTCTCCCCGTTAAGCTCTTCCATCGCCTTTAAAATAACCCGAATAACGATTTCAAGAGGCAAATCCGCAAGCATATTATAATTAAATACGATCACTTCCATATTGCTGCTTTTTAAAGAATTTTTGTATTCTTTATCAGATATATACTCCAAAGCCTCCCGCGCCCTTTTGATGCGGCTTGCAGTTACAAAAAGGCGTTTGGGGGACAACCCCTCTTTTTCCAAAATCGCCATGGATTGCCGCAGGCGCACCCGCGCAAACTGCTCATCCTTGTTTGACGGATCGTCTATAAAGGAAACCCCTTTTTGGCTGGTATACTCTAAAATCTTTGCCTTTGGCTCCCCCAGAAACGGGCGGCAAAGTGTAAAGTTGCGCCCCCTATGCGCCACCTCGCTTACCCCCGGCATACACGCCAGCCCATCCAGCCCGCTCCCTTTGGCCAGACGGAACAAAAATGTCTCGGCCTGATCGTTCTGGTGATGCCCGATAAAAAGGTGATCTACATCGTTTTTGCCCATAAAATCGAAAAGCAGGCCATAGCGCGCCTCCCGCGCTTTTTCCTCAATTCTGGTATCTTGCTGATCGCCATGCTCCCATACTAATATGTGATGCGAGACATTGGGAAGCTTTCCGACCGCCTCCCCGACAAAGCGCGCTTCATCCGCCGCTTCCTCTCGCAGCCTGTGATCCACGCTCAAAGCAAGGATTTGCGTTTTAGGGGCATAAGACCGAACATAATCCGATAAAGCATAACAAAGCGCCATGCTGTCCGCGCCGCCTGAAACCGCCACAGCAATTTTCTCGGGAAAGCCCTTTCCGTAAAATAACCGCGCCAAACTCGCGTCAAACCGCGCTGTGAAACTTTTGTCGTTTTTTTCCATGAAAACCAATTTATTGGAAAGACACGCCTATTGGCAACTGATTTTACCCATCTCGGTATCAGCCCTTTTCAAAACAGGGATAGCAGAATTAGAGTAATCCTTCTTCAACTGCTTAAAAGCAATGCAGGCATCATCGGGCTTGCCCATACCTACCAAGGACATCCCCAGCTTCAACAAATTGCTGGCCGCTTTTTGCCCTTGCGGATGTTTTTGATACCCTTCTGCAAACACGCGCGCCGCCTTGTTATAATCGCCGCGAACATAGAATGTCTCGCCATACCAGTATTTGGCATTAGAAACCAGATCATCATTCGGGTAAGCCTTGATAAACACATCAAACGCCTTTTCGGCATTTTCAAAATCGCGCTCCTTGATAAAGGAGTAAGCCCGATCATAATCTTTGGCTGCATTACCGGTAGAGGCCTGAATAACATTTGGATTGCCTGGTTTTTCCGGTGCAGCGTTTCGATTTACATTATTATTTTGATTATTTTGCGCCGCCGACATTGAAGCAGTCGGCATTGAATAAGTCCCCAGCGATTGCACAGTCTCGTTCTCGAAATCCGCAGCTTGAGCAACATTACCAGAATTAATAGAATTGGCAGAATTACCAGCGCCGCCCTGCGCGTAAAAATCAACTCCACTATTGATATTCCGCGGCACCATAACCCCATTCGCCGGAGCTAGAGAGTTTGCTTCCTCGGCTCCCGGCGTACCTTGAAGATCAGCAAGCTGCCCGCGCAACTGGCGTATATCATATTGTTGCTCTTCGATTTGCCCGGTTAACCGGCGTATCTCTTTTTCAAGCTGCTGAAAGCGAATTTCCGTTTGCGCCGCCTGATTTTGCGCATAAGCCGCGCGCGGCATAAAAGCAACTCCCCCGCTTAAACACGCAATCACCCCGATCGTCCCCGCAACCAAAGCTCCCTTGCTCCACATTTTAGAATTTCCCATGGAACCACTCCCTTAAAATATTGAATTACTCATCCCTATAATAATTATTATTATAATTAAATAAATAAAGCGCCCCCGTTACAACGACCAGAGCGCTTTATTTTGTATATATACCTTATTGAACATTGGTTACAGCGCGGCGGTTCTGAGCCCATGCGCTTTCATTAGCACCGGGAACAGCAGGGCGCTCCTTGCCGTAGCTCACAACAGTAATGCGTGACGGCGAAACCCCCAGAGCAACCAGATAGTTCTTTGCAGCATTTGCGCGGCGCTCACCTAAAGCAAGGTTATACTCACGAGTACCACGCTCATCTGCGTGCCCTTCGACAACGATGCCCAGATTCATATACTGCGCCAGCCACGCGGCCTGATTTTCCAGTGTTGAACGTGCAGCCATTGTCAGCTCGGAGCTGTCAGTATCAAAGAAAACCCTGTCACCAACATTCACGACCAAATCCGCCTGAGTACCCGGAGCCGGGCCATCCTCACCGGCATAAAATCCGGTATCTTCTTCTTCAATGATAACGCCGCCATTCATGCCATCAAGCGGGCCAGCCTCCATACCACCCCGCCCCGTAGAGCCGGAACATCCTGAAAGCAGAAGAACTGCAGAAAAAATTACAAAATAACGAGCCAGCATTTTATTGTTCCTTCCTAACTCAAACGTACGAGATAAATTAAATATAGCCTTCAACTCGACCTTATCGAAATTACACAGATTCGCAAAAGAGAATCCTTCATTTATGAATTGTATACATCGGAAATCTTAGAATCTTCTTAGCCCTCATGCAAGGGTTTCGAGCAAAACATATGAAAATTAGGATCAGAACCTATTCCAGATCACCCAAAAGAGCTTTAGCCTCATAACGATCATAAGGATTTGGTGTTTTTTCTATATAAGCCCCAAGGCACGCTTTGGCTTTGTCGATCTGTCCTGTGCGCGCATAAAGCACTCCGGCATCAAACAACAAGCGATATTCGGATGGTTTCAAAACCCGCATACGCTCGATAATATCCAGCGCCTTTTCATACTCGCCCATCTCGATGCGCCGGGTTTTCAGAAGATTGCACAAATGAACAAGGCTCGACCGCACGTCCATCCCGTCAATATATTCAAAGGAAAGCTCCGCCTCCTTCCCCAGCCTGCCCTTTACCAGAGCGCGCAGATCGTGAGCATGCATAGGCCTGCATCCCAAGGCGGGATCAAATATTTGCCGCTTTCCCCCGTGCTCGATCCGGCATAAAAACTGTGATGCAATTTCCACCCCTGCGATTTGCCAGCCGCACTTACGCGCAGCATCCAGATATAAAATACCCAAAGAAGCGGCGCACCCCCTCCCGCGATCAATGACACGAATTATGTCGGCGCTCTCTAATATTTCATATTGCGGGTCGTCGGCTTCATATCCAAACTCTTCAACGATCACACTTTTAAGAGCCGCCATACGCACCCCGACATCGTCGTCGCTACCTGCATCAAGCAACATATGATAATGCTGCATCACTTGCTCTTTTATGATTTTTAAATGATGAATATATTTTTGCAAGGAAGGAAAGTTCAAGCCCGAATGGTCGTCATAGACCATGGCCAAAGCCAGCTTTCCCGCGTCAATTTCGCTATCCGTCTGCTCCGCAGCAGCCTTGATATAATTTGCTGCGCTAAATTGATCTTCTGGCATTCTTAACCCTCAAATCAAGTTAAAACGAGCCTTTCTTAGGGTCAGAGCCTAATTCTAATAAACACTTTCCTGATCCCATGTAACTGGCTCACCAGTAACCTTTTGCGGCGCATTACCTTGCTGCCCGCCTCCATATGCTGTGGCATTAGCGCCGCCACCTCCGCCGGTGACTGCGGGAGCATTCATATCATAAGGCATCTGATAATCCTGAGCGCCTTCGCGATTTTCCGGCGTGCCTACCAGCTTCACATAGCTAACAACACGTTTCACCCCTCCGGTTGTGCGGGCAATCTCGATAACATGGTTAAGCTCACCTTGATTTTGCGCGAATCCCATCAGATAAACAGTTCCCTGCACCGTATCAATGGAATAGTTAATAGACCCGACATTCTTATCCATAATCAAGGCTGCACGGATTTTACCGGAAATCCACGCATCTTTTGCAAAACCGACAATCCCCTCACTATCGGCAACTTTAACCTCGTTAATCACCTGAACCACGCCGTTCGGCTGCCACGCCAGACGCACAGCCTGCACGCGGTGCTCCGGATCCTGAACCACGCCGGTAATCAGCACGCGCCCCTGATTGACCGTAAGATCAAGCTTGGCAAACATATTAACGTTATAAGAAAACCAGCGCTCATTAATATCGGCTTGAATCCTTGCATCACTTGCCGCGCGCGATAGCCCGCCCTCCTGAACTGCTGCCGCGCCAACCGTAGCGCCGACACCTGCGATCATACCCGCACAGGAGCTCAGAGATAATAGCGCCAGCGGCATCATTGCCACGCGCAAATAACGAGCTTTAGGGGAATTGAAAAAGGGATATCCGGTCATTTTACTATCCTTACAACATTATCTTCATGAATATATTTTCGTGATTCGACATAAAACCATATAGAATCACATGGAATCATATAAAATCATTATGAACAATCTTGCCACGCATTGTCCAGATGCCAGATTTCTCCACCGCGGGTAATAGCGACAACATCAAAACGCATAGGCTTCCCAACATAAGAAGGTTCCTGAGATAGAAAGAATAAAGCGCTCTTTTCAATTCGCTTCCTGCTTCTGGGGGTAACTGCTTCCACGGCCTCTTCATAAGCCTTACGAACCTTCACCTCGACAAAACAAAGAACTTTTTCATCGCCATTTTCGTATGAGGCAATAATATCAATCTCGCCATATTTGGTTTTATAGCGCCGCTCTAAAATCTCATACCCCTGCCCGGCCAGATAATCCGCAGCAATATCCTCTGCCTGCATTCCCTTTGCATAGCTTGTCTCGCACGCGGGTTTTTGCTGCACATTTTTGTTTTTGTCAAAAGATAACAAAGGCATTTCTCACGCTTATCCTTTTGGAATACTTACAGCTTCCAGCCTTAAAGCCATATCATAAAGATCGGATTTTTTACGTCCGGTTTTCTCACCGACATATCTGGCGGCTTCCTTAACTTTCATGGTTTTAAGAGCCTCTTGCAGCAGCTCGGCAAGCTCCTCTTCTCCGATTGCCCCGAAGCACTCATCCGGCGGAGCAATCACCAGAACAATCTCGCCTTTCGGAATTCCATCCTTATCATAGCCTTCCAGCAATTCCGCCGCCGTGCCGGACTTCACCTCTTCAAAGCGCTTGGTAATCTCGCGCACGACCGCAACTTCACGCGTGTCTGATATCTCCGATATATCCTTCAAAGCGGCCTTCAGCCGTGGCGCTGTCTCAAAGCAGATCAGGGAGGCCTGCACCTTCACCCATTCGCTCAAAACCTTCCGCCGCGCGGCACTTTTATTTGGCAAAAACCCTAAAAAGCAGAATTTATCCGACGGCAGGCCGGAAATCTGCAAAGCGCTGAGCGTAGAGCTTGCCCCCGGCACGCTGGTAACAAACGCCCCCTTTTCGCGGCAAGCCCGCACCAGCTTATACCCCGGATCAGAGATAAGCGGCATTCCCGCATCGCTCACCAAAGCCACCGCCTTGCCTTCACGGATCATCTCGATGACCCGCTCACGAACTGCCAAAGAGCTATGATCGTTATAGACCTGCACCCGCGCCGATATCTGATAGGCGTTCAAGAGCTTGCGCGTCACCCGCGTATCCTCACACAGCACGACATCCGCGCCTTTAAGCACATCCAGCGCCCGCAAAGTTATATCGCGCAAATTCCCTATCGGAGTTGCCACACAATATAATCCCGCCAAAAGGTTTATTTCACTCAACAAACCCTCTGGCTTTTCGCCGCTTTTTTCTTTATTCTCGGTATTCATAAGCGAAATTACCTAACCTTTGTTAATACAAGAGAATAGCCAAACTCATGCGTGATTTATACACTCAATTTAGAAAAACCAAATTTTCCCGCTCTATTTTGACCACGTTATCAATGACGGTACTTATAATTACCTCTATGATACTACTGCAAGCATGCACGAGCAGTTCCGACTCCTCATACAATTACAATACAAAACCATGGCTCACCCCTTCCGGCGCTCCAATAGACCCTGCCAAGCCGCCAAGCGACCTTACCGTTGGCGCCGTCCAAAGACAGCCGCTCGGCTCTCCGCTTACAAAGCGGGGCAAGGCCATACAAAGCGCAGCCCAGACCCCTTCCGTGAAAGTTGCCATTCTCCTCCCGTTATCAGGGCAAAGCGCGCAGCTTGGCCAGTCTATGCTTAACGCCGCACAAATGGCCGTGTTCGACCTTGGCCACCAGAATTTTGAGCTTATGCCATACGACACAATGGGCTCGCCCGTCGGCGCCCGCAACGCCGCCCGCAATGCACTTAATGACGGGGCAACGCTTGTCCTCGGCCCTGTCTTTTCACCGGCTGTGAAAGCCGCGCGGCAAGTAACTCAGGATGCAAATGTGAACATGATCGCCTTTACGACAGACTGGTCGCTGGCGAACTCACAGACTTATCTGATCGGATTCCTTCCTTTCGATCAAATCGAGAGGGTCATTTATTACGCAGGCTACACAGGATTAAACCGCGTATGCGCTATTGTTCCAAGTGATGCTTACGGGAACGCCGTAGTGTCCGCCTATCACGTGGCAGCCCCTCGCGCGGGGATTCAAACATCATGTGTAGAGCGCTTTTCAACGCGTAAAAACTCTCTATCCACCGCCCTGCGCGGCCTGTCAAATTACAACCAGCGCCAAAGCAATAAATCGGCAAGAGAGCAAGCTCTCATCAATGAAGGCAAAACGCCGGATCAGGCGCGCATAATCGCCGCGAAAGAAGCTTTGAGCGAAGAAATGCCGTTCGATGCAATCCTGATGCCGGTAGGCGGAGCACTGGCGCGCGAAGTCGGCAGCTACCTCAACCACTATGACTTACCTCCTGAAAAAGTCAGACGCCTTGGCACAGGGCTTATGGATGACGAAATTCTGGCGCAGGACAAATCCCTTGCCGGAGCATGGTTTGCCGCTCCCGAACCGCAAGCAAGATCAAAATTTGAGAACCGCTACAACCGGTTTTATAGGGAAACACCGCCCCGTCTGGCCTCTTTGTCTTATGATGCAACGGCTCTGGCCGCTATCCTTGCCCGCATTGGGCTGAAAGAAAATGGCCACCCTGCATATGACAATGCATCCATTACAAACCCCAACGGCTTTTCCGGCGTTGATGGAATATTCCGTTTCCGCCCCGACGGGATTGTTGAACGCGGGCTAGCCATACTGGAATACAGGAACGGCCATATCGAGGTTGTCGATAACGCTCCGAAAACATTCCAGAATTTATCTCACTAGCCCCAAAATTATGGCTCACTTCTTCGGCTTTTTGGGTGTGTGCGTTGTGTATTTATTTTCACGACGCGGGGCATTTTTAAGGCTAATTCATCATCTAAAGCAAGCGCCTCAAAGCACTTAAAAACAAACATATTTAAACACTACATTTAAAATTATTATAAAAATACCCCTCTTACTCTTGTCAAACCCGATAAAATGAGGCATACCTGAAATTAATCAAGATACGACACGATAAGTTTTAATAGAAATGCTGGCGGCCTCATGGCATCAGCATACCCCTTAAAGGGAGGGAATTATGGCAGAAGAAACAACCAAAAAAGGTCGTCCACGCAGTGAGAAATCACGCAAAGCAATTTTAAACGCTACGAACAAATTACTGCTTCAAACTTCGGTTCAGGAGCTAAGTATCGAGGCTATTGCGAAAAAAGCAAAGGTTGGTAAAACGACGATTTACCGCTGGTGGCCAAACAAAACCGCCGTTGTTATGGATGCACTTGCGAGCCAGCCGGGCATGCAAACCCCGTTGCCGACTGCCAGCTCCCATACCGAGGCTGTGCTTATGCAAATGGACAAGCTGATCCGTCTGGTTGACAGCAATAACGGCAAAACCATTGCCCAGTTATTCAGCGAGGCGCAAGCAAGCGAAGCCGCTCTTAAAATCTTTAAGGACAATCTTTTAGAACCGTTGATGGACGCCATTTTATACAGCATTGAAGAAGGGCAAAAATTGGGAGAATTCCGCCCCGACATTTCGCCTTCTCTTGCGATTGACATTCTTTGTGGCCCGATTTTTTTCCGCCTTATGGCGCACCCCGAAGATCTAAGCGATACCTTCCGCAAGGAATATCCGGGCGAAGCCATCAAGATAATTTCTAAAAACTAGGGCGTCATTGCCCCTTCGAGGGGAATCTCCCTTAAATCCCTCCCCCACCTCGTCATTGCACGCTTCATGCGTGCAATCCACGCCCACTTTTAAAAAACCTTGACATTATGGGAATAGTATCCTATACATGTCCTTGACCGGTTGGTGTGAGTGAGTTAATTGACCGCGTGACAAAAGGCCTTTTATAAGCTTTCAGCCTTATATGTCTGCTGTACTCATACCTTTTTTTAAGGATTTTAAAAAAAATCCTGTGATGAAAGCTTATAAATAAGAGCGTTTAAAAAACGCATTATGGGCGCCCATTTTTTTAAGAAGAAGAAAGAAAAATGAAGGAAAACAAGGAAAAACGGTAGAAAACCTAACTTTATTTAATATCGAATAGATTTTATGCTTGGCTAGGAACGAAGAGCGCAGCTAACCTAACTTTAATGACAAAGAGAATTTATGTTTAGCTAGGCGTTTTGACGCGCAGTGTACAAAAACGAAGGTACATAAGCGTCAAAACAACGAGGATAAACATAAATTATCGCAGTCATTTAGCCGTAGGCCTCTTCCATGGCGTCTAACACAATATCCGCCACGCCATATTGCCGGGCATTATCAAAGAATTTGGGGCGCAGCCCTGAAGATTTTTGTTTTGTTATCAGCTTGCCTTTTTCATCTTCGCCTAAAATCTCAAGCGAGAACAGATCTTGCATAGTCACGACATCCCCTTCCATTCCTGTAATCTCGGAAACGTGGGTAGTTTTACGGGAGCCGTCACGCAGGCGCTGCACCTGAATAATCACATTCACCGCGCTGGCGATCTGCTCTCTCACCGCGGCGCTTGGCAAGTTTAGCCCGCCCATGGCAATCATATTTTCCATACGGGATATCGCCTCACGCGGGTTGTTGGCGTGAACCGTTCCCATTGATCCATCGTGACCGGTATTCATCGCCTGCAAAAGGTCGAACGCTTCGGGACCACGCACCTCACCGACGATGATCCGCTCGGGACGCATACGCAAACAGTTCTTCACCAGATCACGCATGGTAATCTCGCCCACCCCTTCAAGGTTGGGAGGCCGTGTCTCCAGACGTACAACGTGCGGCTGCTGGAGCTGCAATTCACAAGCATCTTCGCAAGTAATAATCCGCTCACCAGCTTCGATATAGCGCGTGAGACAGTTAAGCATTGTGGTTTTACCCGAACCCGTACCGCCAGAGACCAGAACATTCACCCGGCACCGCCCGATCGCCATAATCAGCTTCGCGCATGACGGGCTCATAGAGCCAAAGCCTAACAAATCCTCCAGCGTAAGCTTATCCTTTTTGAACTTACGAATAGTCATGCAAGCCCCGTCCACAGACAGCGGCGGTATAATCACGTTCACACGGGAGCCATCGGCTAAACGCGCGTCACAAATAGGAGAGGCCTCATCAACCCTACGGCCAATCGCTCCCACGATCCTTTGACAAATGGTTGTTAAATGCTGGTTATCACGGAACTTGATGTTGGTGCGCTCAATCTTTCCTGCCACCTCGATATAGGTAATGTCCGGCCCGTTAATCATAATATCGGCAATATCATCGCGCTCCAAAAGCTCTTCCAGAGGGCCAAACCCTAGCATATCATCGGCGCACTCTTTGCCGATTTGCTGAAGCTCTATGGGAGTAAGATCAAGATTACGGAAGCGGGAAATTTCTTCAACAGCGGAATAGACCTCCTCGCGAGCGGCTTTGGAATCCATACGCGCCAGCGCTTTAAGATCGATACCATCGCGCAAATCCAGCCATATCCGGTTGCGGCAACGCTGCAAACGAAGGGAAGCCACGCTATCGCCTTGATCTGCGCTTTCTTCCTCCCCCCCCTCACCTTGTATCAAGTCGGGGTCATCTTCCATCTTTTTGCGTTTTTTGCCGCCGTCATCGGTCTGAAGCTGAGGCTCCGCATTGACTTTAGTTTCTTTAGGTTCTTCAGGTTTTTCTCCGAGCAAAGCATCCTGAAGATCCCCAATCATCGCGGCAACATCCCCATCACCGCCCGCAAGTGCAGATTCCGTAATAGCGTCCGCGTCCGCTTTTTTAGGGTTTTTTGCCGGATTATCTTCTTTAGATTTAACCTTTTTGGCCTCGGCCTCAAGAGCATCATCTATAGAATTATCTATAACAACATCTTTGGCCAAAGCACGGGTTTTTGCCGCTGGTTTTGTTTCAGCAGCCTTACCGGAGTTCTTCGATCCTGTTTGTTGTTTCTTTCCAAACATCCTTTAATTTCCTGATAACCGGGCTTTCATAGCCGCCCTTATCAACTTTTATTCGAACCCATCTTACCCAAAATACCGCCAAGGAAGCCAGAGCCTCCCTCTTTTGTACTTTCCACTTTTTCAGCTTCTACGGCGATGACTTTCTTCAACACCGGCAGAAAGAACCTTCCCAATGCTTCGCCATCTTTATCTAAAAACATTTTTTCAATGTCGCTTTCATATTTCATAAACAGCGCAGGAATGTAGTCCAGCACAAGCGACGGCTTCATTTCCAGAGCCTCTGAAATAGCCATACGATCGACCTCATGAGCTTTGGACATGCCCTGCATATTTAACACAAGCGATATATCATCCGTTTGCCCGCCGCGCAGGTCTGATAATTCCTTAATCAACGTACGGCAAAAACGCAAAGAAGTAACACTGGGCGACGTCACAATCACGCTGTGATGAGAGCGCGAGATTACGGCCTTTTTCAAAGCCGGTTCCGCTGCTGACAAATCAACAAAAACCAGCGGAGACTTGACCATCAAATTATCCAGTATAGATTCATACTGAGCCGCCGTTACTCCGTTATCCAGCATAGCATCCGCACCGCTGGACAACACTTTAAGCTTATCGGAAACATCATAGAACATGCGCTCTAACGCATCTTCATTCCCTGTTTCAACGGCCATGGAAACTTCATGCAAAGTGGCCGCAGGATCAAACCCCGCCCCCACACTCAATGACGACCATCCACCCGACGCGTCCATTAACAATGTCTTTTGCCCAAGGGTCTTTGCCGCATTCCATGCCGCAATATGTGCCAGCGTACTTGTGCCAACACCACCCTTTGCACCGATAAAGCTTATCAGGCGGCTGTCTGTAACGCCCAGATTATCAATAAGCGCCTTTGCAATAACCTCGCGCAAAACTTCTGATTTGATGGGGCGGACAAGATAATCGCTTACACCCATTTCAATAAGCCTGCGGTAAAGATACACATCATTAACCGGGCCAACAACTATCGCAGAGGTTCCTTCACTACAATAAGAAGACAGCTCCCCAAGTCTCGCAATGAAAGTGTCATCAATATCTTCGGTCTGGATAATCAGTAAATCCGGCGAAGGCTGTTCTTTAAAAGCCTCGATAGCTGCGAGCACGTCGCCCTCGATCGCTTCTATTTCAACGCGGGCAAAACGCCAGTCGCTCACCATATCCCTACCGGCGCCAAGCGTTTCATCTTCTTTAGAGAAAATAGACACGCGCGCGCCTGGTAATAAAATATCGGTTGCTTGATACTCTGCCTCGCTCATACTCTTTTATAACCTGTTATAATGCCGATGTGGCCAATGGACTTGTTAGAATTATAATTTCCTACGCACACACTAACATCCTAGCTCTTAAAAATCTCCTAACGAAACGGGGCTTTTTAAGCAAATGCTGAAAAAAAGAAAGATTTAGTTTTCAGACGCGGTTTGTCCGCCCAAAGGTTCATTTGGAGCCCCCGAGCGAACTCCTGCCACTATATTAGCAGCCGAACGCCCTTCTGTATTTTGATAGACATCATCACGACCAAGCAAATCTGCCGGACGAGACACCTGCCTAGCGGTAAGCGTTTTTATAGAGCACCCCAGATTATAGCTGGAATCATCTTCCATAGGACGCCCCCCAAGGCCGGGCATCATACCATCGCACCCTTGCGGCGCATGTGCTGAATAATAATCATACGAAACCAGCAAACGTGGAGCTTCATTTTGGGAAGCTATCGGCATAATGCCTGCTTTAACGTTGGTCACATCATAGACAGTGCGCAAAAATTCTGCGATATCCCCGACTTTGTTTGTAGCCATCATCGCGGTATTGTCTTTGGAGTGCGGATCATAAGTAACCAGCAAATCCATAGCTGACGCGCCGTACCTGTTATAGTGATGCGCCAGACCCCTGATATATTCATCATCCAGATCAGCCACGGCGACATCCTGCAAGAACGCCTCTTCCCGAACTTGAACGGGCTTTTCATTGATTGTTGATGGCTCATACAAATCCATACAACCTCCCAGACCAATAGAAAGCAATGCCACGCAGGCTTTTGCCATTCCCTTGAAAAGGGTCTTGAATTTTAGATCACCTGTTTTGGTATTTTTTATTGAGCGGGTCATTTTTTGTACCTGTTTCAATCCTAACATAAATAATTCTCTTAAAGCTCAAAGGCTAATCGCGCCTTATTATGACTTAATACTGGTGCTTGGCAAACACAACTGCTTATCTGCCGCGCATTTAATCTACAATATATCCATATACTCCGGCTTTAACGAACGCCTCATCATCTTCCAGCTTATAAGCACGGCTGATATTATCAGAGAAAATTGTTGCCAGACGCCCCTGATTTTTCTTTGGAAGCTTTTTCGCATCCTGCCTGTCCGCATAGGACTCAACCAGATAACCAGTAACAATAACCACCAGCTCTGTTTCGTTGCGTTGGAAGCTATCGGAAGAAATAAGATCCCCTATAACAGGCGTATTTCTTATCCCCGGCAAGCCTTTTAGCCCTTCCGTAGTTTGGGACTGGAGCAATCCGGCGATCATCAAACTACCGCCGCTTGGGATTTCAATCGTTGTTTCAGCGCGGCGAATATCAAGACCCGGCACAACCAGATTTGCAAGCGTCACACCATTGGCGGCATCCAAAGTGGAGACCTCGGTATTAAGCTGCAAGCTTATGCGCTTGTCAGACATCACAATCGGCTTAAAGTTTAAAGACACCCCAAACTCACGATATTCAATCGTAATATTTCCATACTGGTCACGCCCCGAAGGAATTGGAAATTCCCCACCCGCAAGGAAACCAGCCTGTTGACCGGACACCGCCGTTAAATTCGGCTCGGCCAGCACGTTAATCAAATTTTGCTCTTCAAGCGCGGCCAGGAACAAACCCAATGTTCCAATGCCACTTATATTCGTATCAAAGAAACCACTCGCAGCGCCGACAGCATCTTGTGATAAAGTAAGCCCCGCTGATCCGCCAAAGCCCATACCATTGCCTCTGCCGCCCATATTTGAGTATGGAGACGCGCCCCACAAAGTACTGACAGCCAGCTCATTTGGATCATTTGCCTTGAAATCAATACCAAGTTCTTTAATGATGCTGCGCTCTGCTTCGACGATTTTCACTTGCAGCATAACCTGCTGCTCACCGCTAACTTCCAGAAGATTAGAAATAATTTTATCAATCTCTTCCTCGTTAGAATCCTGAAGATCGCCGACATAATGCCCTACCAGATTTGTGATTTTGCTTGCCACATCAGGGCTTGAAACCTTGCCCGTCAAAACGATCTGATCGTGTATAGAGCGAACCCGCGCTTGCTCATCGGGGAATAAATTATCAACCATGCTCTGGATTGCTTTAAGGTCATATGTCACATGAATATCGATGCGCTTGAGCACATTGCCCTGAGCATCAATCACAATGATGTTTGTATCACCTATGCTCAATCCCACGGCATAAAGCCTGTTTGACTGCACAGCCTGCACATCCACAATAGCCGGATTTGCCACCAGCACATCCGAAACGCCATCCGGTAAATTAATAATGTCCGCCTTGCCGAGCGTCAAAGACAGCGGCGCATCGGCCACAAGAGAAGCAGAGCGAAGAGATATCAGATCCCCCTTCGTAGAGGCATATGATTTTCCATGTCCAAACATCACCGCAAGTGCGCATAAAGCCACAAATAACGGGAAAATCTTAAACAGATGTTTTCGCAAAGCCATCATCTTTTTTCTTTCATCTTAAATAAAACTCAGAAGAATCGAACCAATAATAACGCAGTGGAAACTCTTAAACAGTGCGGCTTTTCAAGCCATGGGTATCAAAGAAACTCAAGAAAATGGGTGATACCGCTATATTACTCATACATAAAAAGTGTTAACGAAAATCTAATATGTGAAACAAAAATGCTATTTTTGCTTTACTCCACCATATCCGCGCTTCGCTTGTCTTCAGGGCTTGACTTCATTTTTCCGCCCTGAACGCCGGAGGCACTCAATTCCGCCCCGTTATAAACCTTAATCACCGACGAGTTCATATCGTTCTTTTCTTTCATAAGCTTATATTCTGCGATGATTTCATCATCAATAGAACTTATGCGGGCATCCGTAACAACCGGCGTTACATCATTAACAACCTCATCCCCTACGCCACGCATGGCAAGGGTGATATCGCCCATCTCGGAAGCCAGAGCCAGTTTCTCGGCATCATTAATAGAAACCGCCAACGTAACAGTTTTACCGACTTTTACGCTTTCCTCGCCATTAAGATCGGCCTTCTGGTCAATCGCCAGAACACGGACATTTTCCATGATTGTTTCTGCTGCGATTTTATCAAGATTGCGGGAAATAACTTCCGAAGCTACATTTGTGTCATCTTCAATACTGACCCGTTTTTTATAAGTCAAAATCACATCAACGTAAGAG
>JAGYOK010000026.1 GCA_018399685.1 Alphaproteobacteria bacterium
GCTCATTGAACGTATAAGAGCGCATGAGAAAACGGCCTGGATGCTGCGCAGCTTTAATGCTTGAGTATTGGGTTCTAAGCCCTAAAAACTTTAATACTCAGGAGTAATATTCTTATTTATCTTAAATTCTACAGCTCTTAACTGTGGGAGCCGACGGTGCTTGCCGTATGAGCAGGATTAATTGTATTATGCATACTTTCCAAAATAATCGGAAGGGCAAATAAGGCTCCGCCGGCAAGAAGAATCATTACTGCATTTCTGAGCGGTAATCTCATCGGATAGTCAACGCATTCTTTAAGCATAAAAACGGCTTTTACAGACGTAAGAAGGCCTAGGCTCAGGACCTATTAAATTGTGATTATAAATCTGGAGAGGATTCCCACGGCAGGAATTATCTGATTCAATTTCTTTATGAGAGCAGATTGAATTATGAGTGATTTATTTTGTATATTTCTGCGCATCACCTGCGTCGTACGGGCGCAAGCGTGTAATATCTGTCCGTTAAACTGTTGCCAGATCAAAAAGGTATAGGAGACCTAACAATGACAAAATATTTGCAAAACCCCCATCCAGGCGAAATTCTACAAGAAGAGTTTCTAGAGCCGCTTGGCATGTCACAAAACGCATTGGCGCAGGATATTGAGGTACCCTCTAATCGTATTAGCGAAGTTGTGCGAGGTCGCCGCGGTATAACCGCAGATACCGACTTGCGCCTAGCGCGTTACTTCGGCCTGTCAGAAGGTTACTGGCTACGCCTTCAAAACACCTATGACATGATGGAAGCACGCCGTAAAGCTGGAAAGACTATATCACGCATTAAGCCCCGCCTGATGGAGCATCACGAGGGAGATTTTGTATGAAGGCTTTAATTCTCTGCCCGTGTTTACCGTAATCAGTCGCACCTCGAACTGCTTTAACACCGCAATGTTAAAATGTCACCCTTGAGCAAAGCAGAAATGTCGATAGTGTCGCAAAGTTTAAGAGTTCCTGCTAGGATCTGATTTTTTCTGTCCGCAATAGTGTAGCCACATCACTTTGCGACAGAACCCCTTTGGGGTACAGCGGAGGAGGGGTGTGTAAAGCCTTTTTTGCGGTAGATATATCATATTAAAACGAGTACAATACTGGTGTGGTTTCACTGCGTTATGTATATACTATGTAGCAACCCAAATAAAATATTAGGGTTATGATGATGTTTAAACGGCGTTTAAAGTCCTGTTTCTTGTTATCCGGTTTGTTTGTATCACTTTGTGCGAACAATTCTTTTGCCATTACGGAGGCGGATACTCTTGCTCTTCATGGGAAAGTTGAGACATTGCTGGGAGAGCTGCAGTTGCAAAAACAGGCTCTGGAGCAAAAGGAGAAAGAGCTGGATGAGCAGAAGAAGCTTCTGGATATGAAAATGGCCGAGCTTAATGATACGCTCGGTCAAGCTGAAGAGCTGTTAGGAAATTACAGAGCTAAAGGGGCGATTTCTTCTCCTCCTAAGGTATATATTGGTGAAAGGGAGCTTTCTTTAGAGCGGGCGCGAGGAACTCAGGAAGTTGGCACTGAGCGGAAAAGTGAAAGCCAGAAGAAGCCGGAAGTTCCTGCTGTAGCCGTCGATGAAGGGGGAGTTTTGTTGCCCAGAGGGCAGCTTATTGTTGAGCCTTCTTTGCAATATAGCCGGACTTCGGCACTGAGAGTTGCCGTTGAAGGATTTACCGTTGTGCCTGCTATTAACGTGGGTCTTTTTGATATTTCTGAAATTGATAGGGATATTGTTACTGCAGCAATGACGGGGCGTTTTGGACTTACAGATCGTCTGGAGGTCGAGGCGTATGTTCCGTATTTGTGGCGTAATGACTCGACTATTGGAAGACCTATTGGGGTTGGATCGGCCACGGATGTTTTAAGCGATGTTGATGGGTATGGTCTTGGCGATATAGAACTGGCAGCCCATTATCAGATCAATGACGGTAAAGAGGGATGGCCTTATTTTATTGGGAACTTACGCTTTAAGACGACAACCGGCGATGGGCCTTTTGATGTGCCAACCGATGCCGCGACAGGACTCCAGTTGGAAGCGCCTACAGGGTCAGGATTTTATGCCATTCAGCCGAGCGTAACGATGCTCTATCCTACTGATCCGGCCGTGTTTTTCTCAAATATAGGGTATGTCTATAATATGGAGAAAGATGTCGGCGGCAGTTACGGCACGATTGATCCCGGCGATAGCATTAATGCAAGTCTGGGGATGGGTTTTTCGATCAACGACAAGACATCGTTTAGTCTGGGGTATAGTCACAGCGTTGTGTCCAAGACTAAGCAAAATGGTGCGGCTTATGCAAACTCTCAAATCTTGCAAGTGGGATCGACGACACTTGGATATTCGTACCAGATTAATGATCGGGTTGGGGTGAATTTCAACGTGGCAACGGGCGTCACCGATGATGCTCCGGATATGCAGGCTACAATCCGTTTTCCAATCAAATTCGATCTTTAAACAGGCGTTTAAGGCGCCATGCGTAATGTATTCTGGAAGTCAATTTCAGGGGCGATTGCGCGCTGGACATAATTATCAAAGTTTTTAACGGATAGATCCAGAAGGTTAACCTGCTGAATGGTGATGTCGTCGAGATTATTCTGAACGATCGAGAGGATGTTTGGCAGTTCATCTACGTCAATATTCCCGTTGAAAGCGGAATTTCCTTCTCCAACCTGAATAACGTTACGCAAAGCGGGCATATTTGTTAAAGCAGGATCGGCGCTGTTCAAGACGACCTGATTAATCAGCTCTCCGTCAATCAGGGTATTTGTTGAAAAGATAAAATCAATAATCAAACCATCTCTTCCAAAAAAGCCCCCGCGCATTTCATCAAGCTCTTCATCGCTCAGCGTTTGTTTTTCGTTAAATACGATATACAAATCACTGTTTGTTATTGCCGGGGAATTATCCTGCGCGGCCAAAGCAACGCCTGCATCCATTATCAGGAGGATAGCGATTGCTGCGAAAAAGAGCTTTATATGAGAGATATGTGTCATTGTACTAAAACCCTTGATAAATATTTGGCGTTATAGCCGTATGGACACTGAACGTCGAAAGCGCTCGGTTGCTCAATGCTGTGTTGAATAAGAATTTGCGGCGGCTTGCCCACTCATCCTCATGGCTAAAACTGACTTTGGCCTGATCAGAATTGTTGCGGATAATGAAAAAAACGTTATTCCACATGTTGTTAAAGTCATGGCGAGAGACTTTTCGTGTTCCCAGTGCTGGATCACCCAGAAGGACATGAGTGTCGTTCATTCCCTTAACAACAACAAAGTGCAAATATCCGTTTGTGTTAATAAGAGCAATTCCGGGCATGCTAGCGTGGCTTATTTTTTCAGGATCATCTAATTTATAGCCGTCTGCTGTGAACTGTAGTGTTGTTAGGTATTGTTTCATGTCCAGCAGGGAAAACCCTTGTTTTTTTATCTTTTCCTGATCACCAAATTTGTACATGGAATCAAGAACCTCTTGTTCGGTAACGGGGTAGTCGTAATGGTATTTCAGAAGCGTTGCCAAGGCTGCGGATCCGCAACTAAAGTCATAGTGCTGAGGGACAACGGTTTTAAATCGCTGTTCTTTAAAGCTGGTCACTTTTATTGAGTAGGTGCTGTTGCCGCCGACAAGCCCAAAATTGCTTGCGTGGGCCTTTAAACAAAAGCCCAACATTGTGATAATGATAATATAAAAATGCAGTAATAATCGCATCGCAAATACCATAACTTTCGCTAAAGAAGCATAATCTTATTGATCAACGATATTAGTCGATTTTCAAATTCAAAATTGTTGCTGATTGGATCAGAACGTTATTGCCACTGTTTTGTATGATCGTCGATAGTCCCGAAGAATCTGAGAAAGCACCGCCGTCAATTATGTTGCCGCCGGAGACTGTGCCGGTGGCAGAGTTATTAAGAGAAACAGCATCAAAAAAAGCGATCCCTAAAATTTCGGGGTCAAGCGCAGCGCCTCGCATCTCTTCTAATTGCACATCTTCAACAACTGCGGTGGTCTCAAAAACAACTTCCAGATCATCTGCTGCAACAGTATTTATTACAGCATTTATATCTGTGTCGTCAGCTGCCCATGCGCTATTAATATATAGCGGGGAGGACAAACCGATGGTTGCGACTATCAAACTGTAAAATATTCTCTGAAACATTTTTAGGCCCTCACAAAAATTAATGTCTAGTAAAACCGCTTTATTCCCCGGAGCCGAAAGGGGGAGATAAGGCTCGCCCCCTTTCGAATAAGTAGGGTAATTTTAGTTATTAGGGTTCACGTTAGCATTCACAGTGATCGCCTGTTGGGTAGTTGAGTTTATACCAGAGTTCTGGTTAACTGCGTTAATACCTTGGGCTCCTCTAAATGCACTGCGACTAACGGTGTTTCCTTCGATATTGTTGTTACCTTTTTTGAAAGCAACACCGGAGTTTGAAACAGACGCTCCCAGAACAGATGCTGTCACAAGATTTGTTGATGAGAATGTGTCGTCATCACTTGTACGGATATCCGTTGTGTTGTGAGAGGCCACAGTATCATTGTCCTGATTGTAAGAACTGTTCACATCATTATCTTGATCGTTGTCCTGAGAATTGTCAGTTAACGTGTTGTGTGATGCAACATTGTCATTGTCCTGAGAATTATCAGTTGCTGTGAATGTGTCATCATCGCTAGCAGTCAATGAGTTATAGGAAGCGACAGTATCATTATCCTGATCATTATCATTTGAATTATCAGTTGCTGTTGCTGTCCAAGTATCATTGTCCTGATTATAAGAACTACTAACATCGTTGTCCTGATCATTATCCTGAGAATTGTCAGTCAACGTATTGTATGATGCGACATCATTATAAGACGCTACATCATCGTTGTCCTGATCATTATCCTGAGAATTATCAGTCAATGTATTGTATGATGCGACATCGTTATAAGAGGCTACATCATCATTGTCGTTCGAATTATCAGTTGCTGTGAATATGTCATCATCACTGGCAGTCAATGAGTTGTTGGAAGCGACAGTGTCATTATCCTGATCGTTGTCCTGGTTATAGGAGGAAACGTCATTGTATGACGCTACATCATCGTTATCATTCGAATTGTCAGTCGCTGTAAACGTGTCATCATCGCTTGCGTTAATAGTTGCTGTGTCATTGTCTTGGCTGCTATCGTTGAAAGAATCTCTGGTGACTTCTGAGTTACCGTTTAATGATTCTTCTACGGAAGCATCCTCTGCAATATTAGAATCAGCTGCCAGTGCTGCAGTTACCGGTAACGCTACGGCAAAAACGGCCGCGGATGTTCCTAGCAACAACGCAAATTTTAGGTCTTTGAACATGGGATTACTCCTTGTTTTATAAGGTTAAAATTAAGAACTTACTTGATTATTTAATTAGTACATCTCAGGTCCTTTAAAGTCTATACTCATTTAGTATTATATAAGAAGAGAGAGACATTGTTGCTGCATGCTTTTGTGTTAAAAAAAATGCTGCGGTTTTTCAATGGAACCAAAAATAAGTCTGATTTTTCATGAGTTAAGTTGTGTAGCATTTGAATACCAACGTTTTGGGGGTGAAGAAGAAATATTGGGATCAAGTATAAAAATGATGGGAAGGATGCTTTTTTTATATAAAAAAGAGGCTCAATAGATTTATGAAGATACCGTATATGATGACTTTAATACCTCTAAAGTGGTATTAGGCACGTCGCGTTTTTTAGCGTTATGGTTAATGACTAAGCAGAATCAAGGGCATATTATTGGTTCTGTCATAGAGATTGTGTAAGGTGCTGTATTCTTTACCGTCCCTTGCAGTTCGTCGGAAATTCCGACACACCGAATCTTCGTCCAATTCTCCGTCAGAAAGAATGTTTTGGATATGCCCTGTAACCGTAGAACGCCCCTTATCAAAAAGATAAGCAATTTCCTCTTGAGTAAGCCAAACAGTGTCGCAAAACCTTATAAAATTCTGGGCTTTTTCGGGCGGTGTTGCGACTGTAGAGAAGGTTTGAAAATACATAAATGGCTGTGCAAGCCGAACAAATTAATACTTTTTATCCGCTGCAACTCCTTGATTTAGCATCGAAATCATTGCACGGCAAATTTTAGGTGTCAATGCATCAGCTCGAAACCTTGTATACCATTCGTTTTCGTTTAAAATGGAATATTAATCCACATTAAACGAAAATATTGACTTCTGGCTTATATCGTTTATAATGGACTTAAATTCCAGATTAAACGGCATTGATTCATGTATAAGCGCACACTCAAAGAAACCGTCGAAAAAACGAGCAGGACTTTTCCAGCTGTTATGATTACTGGCCCTAGGCAGGTTGGCAAGACTACGCTGTTTGAAACGTGTGCAGAAGACGGACGAGGCTATGTCAGTCTCGACAACTTGGAAGCGCGCATGATGGCTCAGAATGATCCTGGTCTCTTTATCCAGTCTTATCCGCCTCCTGTCATCATTGATGAAGTTCAGTATGCGCCGGATTTGTTCAGTCATATTAAAATCGTCGTTGACCGTGAAAAGAAGAACGGTCTGTATTGGCTGACAGGATCTCAAAAGTTTCATCTTATGAAGGGAATCACCGAAAGCCTGGCCGGACGTGTGGCTTTGATAAATTTATTAGGGCTATCGCAAGCTGAAATTGATGGCCGAGCAAATGTAACGCCTTTTTTGCCGACAGCTGAATGGATAAAAAAAACGCGTCAGGCTGTAAAAAAGCCTTTGCCGCTTATGAGTGTGTTTGAGCGCATCTGGACAGGATCATTCCCAAAACTTTATCAGGAAAAGGCTGTTTCCCGCGATATTTTCTATCAAAGCTATCTCGCAACCTATATTCAGCGTGATGTGAAGGACATTCTAGCGATATCCGATGAAACGGCGTTCTTGCGCTTTTTACGCGCTGTTGCCGCTCGTACAAGCCAATTGTTAAATTATGCGGATATGGCGCGCGATGTGGGCATCGATCAAAAAACGGCGAAGGCATGGCTTTCTGTTTTAGAGACGGCAGGCTTGATTTATTTGCTCCAGCCATATTACAGCAACGTCACAAACCGCCTTGTAAAAACACCAAAACTTTATTTTCTCGATACGGGGCTTTGTTCTTATTTGACAAAATGGCCAACGGTCGAAACGCTTGAGGCCGGATCCATGTCCGGTGCGCTTCTGGAAACCTATGTGTTTTCTGAAGTTTTAAAAAGCTACTGGCATAATGGGTTTGAACCGAATTTTTACTACTACCGCGACACAGATCAAAAAGAAGTCGATCTTGTTATTGAATCGGGCGATACTCTCTATCCCGTTGAAATTAAAAAAACAGGTACGCCCTCACGCACTGCCAGCAAGCATTTTACAGCTCTGGAAAAACTTGAAAAAAAAATAGGACACGGTGCTGTGCTATGTTTTGTGCCGGAAGACGTTCCATTATCCAAAGATGTGACGGCTGTACCTATCGGATATTTGTAGAGCAATGGCGGTTAATCTGGAATCTGATTTTATATTGGTCGGCAGAATAAGTGCATTTTTACCTTGTTAACCTGCAAACCAACTCCGAAAATGCAAGGTATCTGCCTTTAACTTTTGCAGTCTTTAATCTCTATGCCCAACCCTGGTAGTGTCGCAAAGTTTAACGAAGGTTCAAAAATCCCAAAAGACATGGAGCCTTAGATGGTTGTCAAGCGGCGGAATGGCCTTATCAGGCTCTGTTGCAAAAGCAGGGAAATAAGTATTTTTCACAAAATAGACGAAATATAAGTGTTTTTCATGGATTGTAAGTGAATTTCACAAGGTAATTTTTTTGGTAATTCGTGCACATTTTTTACAAGCCGTGCACAGTTTTCACAAACTTAAATCATAAGCTGTCCGCATTTAAATATGCATTAAAATAATTATTTTATCTCAATTTATGAGTTTTAACGCATATTTATCCTTGAAATTCTTGTGAAAAATCCATATCATTAAAAATAAGATTGAAAATAAAAGGTAAGATCATGAGCAGTAAAGCATCATTGTTTAAAAACCCGCCTTATGCGTTAGAGCAACATCTTATGCAGCTGGGGCAAGACTTGAGAACTGCACGTGTGCGCCGTAATCTCACTATTGCTGATGTCGCTGAAAAAATAAACATAAACGTTCGTACTGTATCAGATGCAGAAAAAGGGAAAATTTCTACAGGCATTGGCGTGTATTATGCTCTTTTGTGGACTTATGGGTTATTGGACCAAATGTCTTTTCATGATGAAGAAGGCGAGAGATTAGCTTCTTTTCGCGAAAAAAAGAACGCTTATACGCGTACCAGCGGGGAGATAGATAATGACTTCTGAGTGTTTTGTTTACATCACCTTGCCGGGACAAATTGAGCCTGTTACTGCGGGTAAATTCGTGCTGACGCAAAATCGCCAAGGCATATCCTTGGGCAAATTTATCTACGGTAAATCATATTTAGCGCGTCCTGATGCTGTGCCCTTTGATCCGGCGCAGTTGAAACTGGCAGAGAAAACCTATGAAACAACGGCGCTGAATGGCATTTTTGGAGCACTTCGTGATGCTGGCCCTGATTATTGGGGGCGACGTATTATTGAGCGTCATGCAGGTAAAGCGCAGTTGAGCGAGATGGATTATCTTCTTAACTCTCCCGATGATCGGGCTGGTGCTCTTGGATTTGGTCTTAATGCAACGCCGCCTGCGCCAAAACGCACATTCAATCAAACGCTTGATCTTGCGAAGTTGCAGGATATTGCCGATATCATCGTCCGTGATGAAGAATTGCCTGTGCGTGGTGCAGAAGTTCAAGCTTTGGACTTGATGCTTGCCGGAACATCTATGGGCGGTGCAAGACCAAAGGCGGTCGTGGAAGATAGCGATGGCTTATGGCTGGCCAAGTTTAATCGCCCTGATGATAAATGGAATGCGGCACGTGTTGAATACGCTATGTTATTGTTAGCACGGCAATGCGGCTTGCAAACAGCGGAAAGTAAGCTGACAAGTATTGGCGATCGTGATGCGTTGCAGGTCAAACGCTTTGATCGTGAAAAAGTTGATGGTGGATACACACGCGCGCGCATGATCAGTGCGCTCACACTGTTGCAAACGGAAGACACACATCAGTCTCGTGATAAATGGTCATACGTTTTACTTGTGGAAGAATTACGCCGCGCCAGTGCGAAACCACAGGACGATGCACGAGAGCTTTTCCGTCGTATGGTGTTCAACGCGCTCATTTCCAATAATGATGATCACCCGCGCAATCATGCTTTGCTGGCTAAAGATGCGGACTGGCGCTTATCGCCAGCCTATGATTTAACACCCGCACCTCTGATCAGTCTTGAGCGCCGTGACCTTGCCATGGCATGCGGGGATTATGGGCGCATTGCATCTGCACAGAACCTGCTCACTCAAGCAGGACGTTTCCTGCTTAATCCTGAAGAGGCGCAAAACATTATCAACACAATGGTTGATACGGTCAAATCCAGTTGGCACAAAACACTTCGTAGTGTTGGCGTTAGCGAGCAAGAATGTGCGATGCTTGAAAACTCGTTTGTCTACCCAGGTTTTATAAATGAGAATAAATAAAATGAACTACGACTGTACGTCATCAGGGATAGTTTGACACGGGTTGTAAAAAAATTAGGGAGTGTTTTGGCTCCTTTGGTTAATGTTAAGCAGCTTTTTGAGCCGCGTACAATTGTTTTCTTAAACGCAGTGTTTTTGCCTTGATTTTGCGGCGTTGTTCGAGGATGTCATTTCCCCGCCCCAGCCACACATCCTCAGGCGTCAGGTTATTCAGGCTTTCATGGTATCTCCTTGTGTTGTAGTGGTTTACGAACTCTTCAATCCGCTGTTTTAGATCTCCGGGCAGATAATAATGCTCCAGCAGGATGCGATCTTTCATCGTTCTGTGCCAACCCTCGATCTTGCCTTGCGTCATCGGATGATAAGGTTTCCCTCGCGTATGCGTCATGCCATGCTCATCCAGCCAGGATTTAAGCTCGCCAGAGACGTAACACGGGCCGTTATCGCTTAGCAGTCGTGGTTTGTGCTTGTGAGATAGTTTGGCTGCTTTCAGAGCATCTTTCAGTGTTGCGGACACGTTAGAAGCAGCCATACCCGTACATAGTCTCCATGAAACGATATAGCGGGAAAAATCGTCCATGATGGTCGAGAGGTAATACCAGCCCCAGCCTGTGACTTTCAGATAAGTAAAGTCCGTTTGCCAGAGCTGGTTTATGGCTGTAGTCGGTTGATCAAACTTATCCTTGGCCTTCATGACAATCCAAGCTGGAGAGGTTAGGAGATTATAGTCTTTCAAGATACGGTAAGCAGTAGCCTCGGATAGGAAATATCCCTGATCCTCGGTAAAACGAATGGCAAGCTCTCTGGGAGACAATTCTGGATCATCCAATGCCAGATCAACCAGCTCTTTGCGTTTGTCACCCGGAACCTTGTTCCACACGCAAGTTGGACACGGCTTTTTATCTTCCAGGGCGTCATAGCCCCCGGACAGATACCGGTCGCACCAGTTGTAGAAGGTTGCGCGTGAGATACCCAGTTGTTCGCAGGTGCGCTTGATCCCAAGCTCACTGTCCTCAATGGTGCGGATAATCTCGTATTTTGATGCAGCGGAGTATCTCATATATAGTCCTCCCCACCCATAATCACGCTTTTTTTCAGAAGACGGTTCTCCAGCATTTCTTCGGCCAGAACTTCCTTAAGTTGGGCATTCTCCTTGCGTAGTTTCTTGACTTCGCCTGAACGTGGCCTCACGCTGTGTATCGCCGTCAAGACGCTTCTTACCGGCTTCTAGGAAATCACGGCTCCAGCGATAATAAAGGTTCTGATTAATGCCTTCGGAGCGGCATAGCTCGGCGATGCTTTCTTCGCCACGTAAGCCCGCCAAAACAATTCGGATCTTCTCTTCCGAGCTGTATTTGCGGTAAGTGCGCCGCTTGATATTACGGACAACTCTGTCCGCTTCCGCTTTATGGGTTTCTGAACTTTGTTTTTTGCTCATCTTCGACTCCTTCGTCGTCTTGATAAGCCAAAAACACTCTCTTTTCAATTCACCATACTTTGTCTAACTTGTGCTGACGCCAAACATTTCTTATACTAAAAAGCTCGGTTTCATACTTAGTCTTTTGAATACCTTTTTTCAATGTTTCCGGTATCGGAAGGTGTCAACCCCCACATATCCATATTTGCTAAATATGGATATAAGTGGTAAGATTATTTTGTATGGATGGAGTTTAAGATGAATGTAAGTTTAACGGAAAAACAAGAACAATACATAGCCTCTCAGCTTGGTTCTGGAGATTATCAAAACGCCAGTGAATTAGTAAGAGATGCTCTGCGGTTACATGAGATTTATCGTCATAAAGTTATTGATGAGCTTAGAGCAGAAATTTCTAAAGGCTGGGACAGCCCTTTAAGCTCTAAGTCTGTTTCTGATATAATACAAGAAAAACAAAGCATTTAATTTATGAAAAAAATGCACGCCTATAAGCTCTCGGATATTGCTGAGCGCGACGTTTCTAAAATATATGATTATACAGATATAGAGCATGGCGTGAGTCAGGCTGTTAAATATTTGATGGGTCTTGATAAGGCTTTTAGCGCTTTAGTAGAACAACCTCTTATAGGTAAAAATAGGACAGAAATTAGAGAGGAATTACGATCATTTGTATATGAAAAGCACACTATATTTTATAGAGCAATGATTGATCATATTCGTATCGTACGTGTATTACATTCACGCTGCGATCTTCCAAAATTTCTCTAATTCTTATTAATACTTTCCATAAGATACAACCGCTTAACTTTTACTTTGCAATTTGGGAACAATAGTCCTAAAATACAAAGATGATAAATAGAGACAGCGTAAAAATCGTTAAGCATCTATTGAATTACTAAAACAATCTGGCGAATCTCTAGCTGGTCGAATTGCCTATCATGAACTCACGCCTGTAACTTTAGCTGAATACCAAGAAGATATAGATAATTTATGGGTGAGGGGAGGATTTCCGGATAGCTTGCTTGCATCAGATAACGAAGCAAGCTTTTTATGGCGTAATAATTTCATTAAAACATATTTAGAGCGAGATATACCGCAATTAGGGCCGCGCATTCCGGCAGAAACATTGCGCCGATTTTGGGAAATGTTGGCGCATTTACAAGGCACACCATTGAATGCGTCTCAACTTGGTCGGTCATTGGGCGTGGATGGAAAAACCGTAATGCGTTATCTGGATTTAATGGTTGACTTGCTTTTGGTACACAAATTACAACCCATCCACAGCAACAGGGGCAAAAGACTAGTTAAATCGCCAAAAATATATGTACGTGATAGCGGACTTGTACATGCTTTACTTCGCATCAAAGACAAAGATAGTCTGTTAGGGCATCCGATTGTAGGCATGAGTTGGGAAGGTTTCGTTATCGAAAACATATTAAACGTCATTGATGCAGACTCAGTAAGACCATCATTCTATGGTAAATCATCAGAAAATGAGATCGATCTAATACTTGAAATGGCACATGAAACTTGGGCTATCGAGGTTAAACGCACAACAGCGCCTAAGTTTTCGAAAGGGTTTCGTATAGCAAGTGAAGAAGTAAGATCAGACAGAAATTTTATCATTTATCCAGGCAATGATAGGTTTAAGCTGGGAAAAAACACAGAAGCTATAAGCTTAAAACACTTTTTAGAAATTTCATCATAATAAACACCATAATTTCCATAAGATACAATCTCATAAAATATCATTTGATTCCAATGGTTTAAATGCACATCCAGATCCTATCCCTCTTGATTTTGCCGTTTGGCAACCGTCTGTAATTTCATCCCTTGTAGTACTTTTGAACCTAAGCTTTGCGACACTACCGCTTTAAATCATGTCAATGACAAAAAGAAGCGGACATTTAATGTGCTACATAAAACGGACATCTTAATTCGTCATTGGCACTAATAATTATAGCTCACATGTGGATTTTGAGAAAATTCGGAAAGTCGCATAAAAAACTGTCCGTTAAACTGTTGCCAGATCAGCCACAAGATGGCTCTGGACATACAACAATTAAAGACCCAATATGGGCATCGGTAGTATTACACCAATGCAGAAACTGGCGATGATCGCCGCTTAAAAGGTTCTACTTCTCAAACCCTCTAAATATGGGGGTATTACCGTTAACAGACGCGATTACAGACTTCGTTCAAATTACAGAGAGGTGGCTCTAAACTCTTACCTCAATGTGGACGCGGATGGTGGTGCTGATAACTTCGTACAAGTAGCTTATCTGTACAACGTTACCGGCCTCACTGATGTAGAGGCACTGGAAACATCGGGAGATTTGATCGCGGCATAAAAAAATATGTTGTGCTAATGCTTTGGCGTGGGTTCTTAGATATCGGGCAATGAATGGAGGCCTCAGCGACCCCTTAATTCTCATAATGTTTATTATCACTTTTTTACGCATAAGGTTGCATTTTAACGCCCTTTGGTGTATTATAGGGATAAATAGGAGGAAAGTTATGGCTACAACAATTAAACTGTCGGATGATGTTGTTAATGAGGCCAAACGTTATGCTTCGATATACAGTCGATCTACGCCTAAACAAATTGAGTATTGGATGAATATTGGTAAAATTGCTGAAGAAAATCCAGACTTGCCTTATAGCTTCATAAAAGAAATTTTGCTTGCAAGGGCAGAATTAAAAGACAAAGAAGTTACTCCTTATAAATTTGGCTAGAAACTATGAATATTGTTCAAACAACGACGTTTAGAAGAGCTGTTAAAAAACTTCACAAGAACCAGAAGAAGCAACTCGACAATGCTATTAAAACGATTGTAGAAAATCCTGACATTGGTGAAGCAAAGGTTGGAGAATTATCTGGTATTTCTGTTTATAAATTTAAAATGGTAAAACAGCTAACACTCTTGGCATATTCATACGAAAATCAGACTATAACACTCACGTTACTAGCTTTGGGAACCCACGAGAATTTCTATCGTAATCTAAAGAAATCATCTTAAAAACCCCCATTAATTTCCATAAGATACATTATCACTCACAAAATGCCTTTTAATTTCAGTATCTTATGTTGCATTACGTCGCATAATGTACCTTATGTTAAATAATTGTATTGGGGAAATAACCTAAGTAAATATTTTCTATCAAATGGCTGATAATTCTTTACGAATACGCTAGCCGATATCTTATTATTCAAGTTAACCCCCGCTCTATTACATATCATAACCCTTCACCACTCATAACGTTGATCTCTGAGGGAAATCGTTTGAGTACGTTCATCTTATAAGCATAGATTGCCTGAAGCATCAAGGTGTCATCATTTTCCACCCTAAAAAATATAGAGTGTGGGAACCCATTAACTCTCCACTTTCGAAATTCGTAATCTTCAAGGCCAGCTATGGTTTTTAGATCGTGCGCTACAGCACATGCTTGAGGCATTTTAGCAATAAACCCTAAGGCTTCATCTATGCCGTCCAAAAACCTATCAGCAGTCTCTATACCAGGGGTAAAGTGAGCATAGCTGTCAAATGGGGCCAAAAGTGCTATGGATAATCTTTCAGATTGGCCTAAAGTGACTATAGCTGTCATATGAGCTCAGTTCGTCCCACAACACCATTTTTCCTAAACCGCAAAAATACAGTCCATTCCAGCAAATTTTTGTTTAGCCTTGATAATATTGGCGCGATGTTATTTTTCTCTCGGGAAAGGCCAAGCCATAATGCCGCCTTCCATAACGCGGACGTTTTTCCAGCCATTTGCCTCTAGAACAAGAGCCGCTTCGTAACCACGCAGGGAAATCTTGCAATAGCAAATAATCTCTTTTTCCTTGTTTTTGGGCAATTCTTCCAGCCTTTCTCTCAAGACTCCCAAGGGAATCAGAACCTCGCCGACACCCAGACGTATTTCGTCATATTCATCAGGCCCCCGAACATCCAAAAGTAATGGTGGATTCTCCGATTTCAGTTTGTCATGGACTTCTAAGACGGAGACCCCTTTCAACCTGCCCGCCATTTTGTTCTGCATAAGATGGGCGGTCGCAATGCTGTGGTCAATGGCCAGGGAGAAAGGCGGTGCATAAGGCAGGTCGGCATTGACCATATCCTCAACGCTCAAGCCCCCCTTGATTGCCGTTGCCCAGATTGCAATCTGTTTAGAAACGTCGCCTGGACCAATGCATTGAGCACCCAGAATTCGGCCGGTTTTGCGATCCGCTACCATTTTGGAAACAAGAAGCCGGCCCGTCATAAAGCCTGGCTTGTCAGGACTAGCATTGATAACTGTAACGATATCTTTTCCGTTTTGCCGCGCCGCTTTTTCAGATAATCCGGTCGTTCCCGCAGAATAGTCGAATATTTTACAAATGCCTGTTTGGATTGATCCGGGAAAAGTAGCTCCTTTTCCGACGATGGCATTTTCTCCGGCAACGCGGCCTTCCAGATTGGCAAGGTCACCGTAGGGCGCATGTATTTTTCTGTCTGTAAGAAGATTTTTAACTTCGATACAGTCTCCGGCTGCAAAAATATCGGGATCAGAGGTTCTCATGTAATCATCGACAAGAACGCCGCCGGTTTTGCCGATCTCCAGCCCTGCTTCCTGAGCCAAGGCGCTGTTTGGCTTCACGCCTACGGCAACAACAGCCAGATCGCAGGCTATTTCCAGGCCGCTGGAAAGCTTTACAGCTTTCAGCTTTCCTTCCTCGCCCAGAAAAGCTTCAACGCCGTTTTCCAAATGAACGTCTATGTTCTGGCTTCGAATATAATTTTCAACGAGTTTGGCCATTTTCCAATCAAGAAAAGCCAAAATCTGGGAGGCTTTCTCGACAATCACTGTTTCTATCCCAGACAGGCGCAAGGCCTCACAGGCCTCTATGCCAATTAACCCGGCTCCTATAACAACCGCTTTTTTAACTTGTTTGTTGTCACAAGCCTTCCGTAGAAAATCGGCATCTTCCATGCTTTGCAACGTGGTAATACCTTCCAAATCGTTGCCCGGTACAGGCGGGCGTATAGGTGTTGCTCCTGTCGCTAAAATAAGAGAGTCATAGGAAAGTTCTTCTTCTTGACTGGTTTTTAAATCTTTAACACGAACCTTCTTGGCTTCTCGGTCAATCGCGACGGCTTCTGTTTGAACGCGTGCGACGATTTTTTTCGCCTTTAAATAAAATTCAGGGTCGCGTACAACGCCCGTTGGCGTACATAGCAACATATTGCGATCGTCAAAGACCCCTCCGATATAATAAGGATAGCCGCAAGAGGCCATAGAAAGATACGCGCTTTTCTGAATAATCGTAACCTCAGCATGTTCATCCATGCGTCTGGCACGCGCTGCCGCTTTGGGTCCCGCAGCAGATCCTCCGATAACTAATATTTTTCTACCTGTCATAATTACGTATCCTTTCAAAAATTTAATCTTTCAGATTCGAAAGCCAGCCTCTATCCTGGCTTTCGTAGTGTTTCATTTATGATCACAGAGATTTTTACCGGAAGATAATGTTCCATCCAAATAAGCTTTGGCCAGATTTTCCGGCGTATCCTGAGGCGCGCCGATGATAACCTCTATCCCTTTTTCTATCAGCATCCCCTGCGCACGCGCGCCTATGCCTCCGGCAATGACAAGGTTAATGCCACGTTCCGCCAGCCATCCGGGCAACAAACCGGGTTCATGGGGCGGCGCGGGAATATGGCTTACGGCAACAATATTTTTCTCGTCGTCAACCTCAACCACCGCAAAATTGCGGCAATGCCCGAAATGCGTACATAATTTCACTTCTTCCGTAGGTATAGCTATTTTCATTTCTCTTCTCCTATTTTGCTTTATTGAAATTGTAATGCTTGCCAAATATTTATGATATCCTGCGCACTTGGCGTGTCTGTTTCAACAACAGCCAGCGCCTCAATCTGGGCTTTTGTAACCCCCGTATCATAACGGATGCGCCCAAGAACACTTGCGCCCGTCGATACAGCCAGATTTTCTATTTTTTCCGTCATTTCCGGACAGATATCCCATTTATTGACGCAAACACAGGCAGGAATATTAAAATGTCTGACGAGTTCCAGTATTCTTTTCAGATCATGCTCCCCGGACACCGTAGGTTCCGTGACGACAAAAACCAGAGAGGCTCCTGTAACCGAAGCAATAACAGGGCACCCAGTTCCCGGAGGGCCATCGATCAATATCAGATCAGAATTTTCTTTCCCGGCTAGCTCACGTACCTTTTCTTTGACGGTGGAAACCAGTTTCCCTGAATTTTCTGCGGCTATTCCAAGTTTTGCATGAACCATTGATCCGGCTCTTGTGCTGGAAATCATCCATTCGCCGCAATGGCGATCCTTGAAATCAATCGCCTTAAGCGGACAAAAAGCGTAACACACTCCGCATCCTTCGCATGAATGCGAGTCTATTTCAAAAATACTTTCACCGGAGGGCTGCGATATCTCTTTTATGGCATCAAAGCGGCACAAATTCAGACAAGCCCCGCAGGAATCACAAACATCCTGCAGAACAACAGCTTCATGCCCGCTGATAAAATCATGCTTTTCAATAATATCCGGCCTGAGCACAAGATGAAGGTCGGCGGCATCCACATCGCAATCGGCCAGAACAGCGTTTTTAGCCAACACCGCAAAACTAGCTAAAACACTCGTTTTCCCAGTTCCGCCCTTGCCGCTGATTACCACTATTTCTTTCATGCGGCCTCCTTAATCCTGCCAAGCAATGTTTCAAACATCTCTTTATATTCAGGTAAGGCTTCTATAATTGGAATACCTATCGCATAGCTTTGAGCTATTCTTCTGTCATCAGGAATTGCTGCAAGTATTTGTATTTTTTCTGCAGCACAATACTCATTTATACAGGTTTGATCTGGATTTGCGCGGTTTATCACAACACCGAACCGAAGGCCGAGTTCCCGCACCATATCTACCGCAAGCCTTAAATCATTCTGACCAAAAGGCGTCGGCTCGGTCACCAGAACAACAAAATCACAATCCTGCAACGCAGCAACAACCGGACAGGATGTTCCTGGTGGAGCATCCAAAAGCGCCAGAACGTCGCTTTTTATTTCTTCCTTCACGCCTTTGATCACAGAAGGCGCCAAAGGCATGCCTATATCCAGTCTTCCTTCGGCAAGAAAAATATCTTTATATTGCGCCGTCGTCACGGTACCTATCTCATAGGGAACTTCACGAATGGCTTTTTTGGGGCATATCCGCTTGCACCCGCCGCAGCCGTGACACATTTCCGGCATGATGATAGGAAGTTTTCCGGGGCAGACAATGGCATTGAATTCGCAAAACTGAGAACACAAATCACAACCTTCTTCGGCAATGCACCGCGATTCAATGATTTGGGGGATAAGAATGGAAACGCGCCGCGCCTGTTTTTCTTCGCCCTTAAGAAAAAGATGAACATTGGGCTCTTCGACATCGCAATCCAGGAGCTGCACATTCCTTTCCGCAGCAAGGGCGAGATTGACCGCAACCGTGGTTTTTCCTGTCCCTCCCTTCCCTGATGCGATTGCAATCTTCATCTTATTTTATCTCAGAGAGTTTTCCGGCGCGATATTGCTCCAAAGCCTCTTTAATACTGGTGTTTTTGGATGAATATATTTTTATGCCTGCTGGTTTTAGGACATTATAAGCCTTGGGCCCGCAATCTCCGGTGATAACAACTTGAACACCGGTCTTGGCCACTCTTTCCGCTGCCTTAACACCGGCGCCGCCAGACGCATCATGCGTCGTATTCTCGATTATTTCAAAACTGTCATCTTTCGTATCAAGAACCAGAAACTGAGGCGAACGGCCAAATCTCGGTTCTACGGCAGCAGATAAATCATTGCCGGTCGTACTGAATGCTATTTTCATTTTTTTCTCCTCTATAGGGTTGTTTTGATCATACGCTTCTTCTGGAAGCACATGGAAATCGCCGCCGCCGATTTCCAAAGCCGCCCCTTCAATCAAAGCACTTGCAACAACCTTGCGCGCACTTGATATAAGCCTTGAAAAAGTTGGCCGCGATATCCCCATCAGCCGCGCTGCCTCTTCCTGATCCAGCCCTTTGTAATCAGCCAGCTTTATGGCTTCCCACTCTTCGTCTTTAAGTCTCACAATCTTCATATCACGCAGTGGAATTCCCCGTGGTTTATAAAACCGGGTTAAAGGATTGGAGCGGATCAACCGTTTTTTTCTGGGTCTCATATTTTACACTCATTAAATTATTACAGCGTTTTAATCTCAAAAGATCAGTGTTCTTCCTGACATATTTTCTGGCAGAATATTGCATTAATAGTCCTGGCAACCAAAAGAGTTACAATCAAGGTCAACAAAAACAGTACGACTTCGCCCATCCACAAGAATGGTATCATATCAGTCTTCTGGAAGGCCAGAAAACAGGCAATACTTATCGCGGCAAGAGGAAAAGAATACGCCCACCATGATAAAAAGAATTTCTGTCTTAAAAATCTTGGCGATTTCACCAACAGCAAAATGGTCAGAAAAATACCTGAATATATTAAAAAGCGGGCAAAATTATCAAAACTTCCGTTTAAGTTGACATAGGAAATAAAACCGACAGCAGGTGGTGCTATAAGTATAAAAAGCGTTGGCATAAGCCGTTCATCAAGTGGACGATGAAATAAAATTCTGTACATGATAACAGGCATCAGTATCATCCAGAACAACATGCCGATACTGAAGAAAAACCAGGATAATTCAATATAGCCGTGATGTACTCCGGCGACCGGGATAATGACGTTGCCTACAGCAGGAATCAGCCATGACGGATTTATTTGTTGAACTTCGTAATTTTTATGGTGAATCCAGATGCTGATTACATATAGCGAAAAACCAAAATGCGTAATGGTGCCGATTCCCCATAAAGCGTGACTAATTGTGGAATCAATTCCAATATATATGATGGATAGCAAAAGCAAGCTAATGGAAATTGTCGGGAAAAAATTGAGTTTAACCGGATGCCTCAATTCTTGAATAACAGCCTTGGTGTATATAATTAATTTCAAAACGTACAACAATAACAACGTAACAAAAATCAGGCTTATTATTCCCGCAAGTGGCCCTGTAATCATCTGTAGATTGAAATCGGTCAGATGGTCAAACTTCATTAAACTGATCGTAAAGCCACACAAACCCATAACGACAGCAAAAAACGAAATGGGGAAATTTTCCAGTCTTCCATTTGAATCAAAGGTCCCTGAATTATTCATCTTTTTATTACCCTCTAGTTAAGAAAATCAGAAAACCAGAGCGGAAAACTTCTCTTCTGCTCTGGCAATAAATTAAGCTTAGCTCTCTTGAGAGGTCAGATATTCAAGACGTTTTTGTGAGTCTTCAAGCTGTATCTGAAGTTCTCTTAATATTATTTTCAAGAAAAGCTTTTTCATCGGCGGGCGTTTTAACGGGCTGGCTAAACCAAAAACCCTGTCCCCTGCCGAACCTTCGACCAAATCTTCCAAAAAAAGAACTTCCTCCTCTGCAGCGCCCCATACCGCGCCCCGAGAGTTGTCCCATACCAAGAGGTCCCGTTCCGTCATAAACAGTCATCGTACTCACCTCCTTTTTATCTGAAGATAATATTACAGTTATGAACATATGTTCAATTCAAATATATTCCTCCAGAAAAAAATGTCAAGGTCTCGTAAAATATTATTTCTTGCTAGATCGAGAAACACGTTTCGGAAAACGCTCTTTCTCAAAATGCTTATCAACGCAACCATTTCTTGTTTTTTCTCTTAAATCAAAATGCGATATATAAGGTTTAATATCGATCAAAGGAGTTCCATCAAGAAGATCAACTTCGGAGAAAATTATGCTGTTATTTTCAACTTTTTCTATTTTGACAACCGAAATACCAACCCGATTTGGCCTGTTAGGGCTTCTGATTGCAAAAATTCCGTGTTCTTCATCTTCAAGAAACGGTTTTCCGACCAATTTACCTTCCTGTGCCCTGTCAAAATGATAGATCAGGTATACATGAGAAAAACCACCCAAATCTTTTAATCCTTCCTGATATTCAGGAAAAATTTCAGCCGTACCAATAATATTAGTTGCAAATTTTCCCTGTATCGGAACATCTTCCGGCTTCGTATAGGGCGTATGTATTATGCCTATGGGCTTAACATAAATATCTTTCATAAAATCACCCTTTTGTTATTTTGCATGAGCGTTCCGCGTACGTTTCTTACTTATACGCGCTGGTTTTTTATTTTCATCTAATGCCACAAACTTTACGGTTCCACATGCGACAAGTTCTTCGTCTTCAGCCCTATGATTATTTTTATATGCCTGTATCTGAATTATTAAATGGCATAGCCCTACATGTATGACCGAAGCTTTTAAGTTTAATATGTCGTTGACGACGACGTTCTTTTTAAACTCAACATTATCAAAACTGACAGTTACACATTCTTTGTTTGTTAACTTTATAGCAAAAATAACCCCGAGTTCGTCCATCCAAGATAAAAGCTTTCCCCCGAATAATGTTCCGTACGAATTTAAATCTCGCGGCATAACAATGCGTGAAGCACATTCATATTCTTGAGAAAAAGACATGGTATTACCTGCACTTTTGGACATATGTTCATTATAGGTAAGGATTTTTGTAAGGCATATCAAGTGTATTTATTATTAGGACAAATAGTTCTGCAGAGATAGAGCAGAAAATTCACCTCCGATAAGTACTTATCGGGGGAGGGGAAGGGAATGTAGCTGCCATATGAGCTCAAATCATTTTTCTTTCAAATAATTTCCTACGGTTCGGATAGTGACGTTGAGAGCCTGTGCTATTTCGGCATGAGTTAATCCTTGAGCCTTTAAAGCTTTGGCACGTTCCGGTCTGGCTTTTGTGGTTCCATTTTGACGACCTGTATAGATGCCTTTCTTTTTGGCTAGTGCTATTCCGGCAGCTTGTCTCTCTTTGATATGTTGATGCTCAATTTGAGCAATGCCGAAGAGAACACCTGCAACCATTTGGCCAACGGTACCGGAAAGGTCAATTTGCTGCGTGATAGAGATAACCCTGACGCCAGATTCACAAAGTGAAGAAAGCACATTAATCCCTTCTTTCATTGACCGAGCCAAACGATCAAGTTTCCAGACAACGACGGTTTTGACTATTCCGGCGAATACGGCTTCGGTCAGTAAATTGAACTCCTTACGGTTCATGGTAGTACCGGTTTCATGATCTTCGTACCACATGACCTCACTTAAATCATGCCCATGCGCTTTCAGCCAGTGCGATATTTCAGCTCTTTGAGAGTCTGATTTTTGAGAATGGGTTGAAACCCTGATATAAACGGCAATGCTCATGGGCGATTTTCATACTTAACCAATGCCATGATCTCTATAGTATCATTAACAATACGATAAAAAATCGAATGTTTACCGCATACACTGCGGCGATAACCCTTACGGATTTCCTCTACCGCCCTGAACAGATAAGGATTGTCGCATAGCACATCGAAATGCGTAAGAAGAGCATCATAATATTCATCAGCCTGTTCTTCACCCCATTTTCTGTATCCCTCTTCATAAAGAGAGCCAAGATCGTGGTCTGCCTCTGCCGATATAATGAGTCGATATTTAGACATTGTCTCTCAATCGTTTTTTAAGATCATGACGAATCTGTTCAGGGGTGCGGTCACTGTATCCGCTTTCTTCTGCTCGAATAAGCTTTGCGCGGAGCAATTCCAGTTCTTCCTGATCTTTCCGCGCCTTGCGAACCAGATCGTTTACAACGTCGCTTTTGGTGCTGTACTCCTGACTATCAACTTGAGCTTTCAGCCAATCATCGTTGGGAGGGGTAAATGTGATACTTTGACGTGACATGGTATAAACCTCTAAATTATGTTACTGACTCAATTATGCACCAATACTGCACCAACAGCAAGAACAACATAAAGCCCAGATGAACTTTATAAGAAAAATAGAGTATACCCTATTTTGCACTATGTCACGTATGTTTAAAACCGCCGGAATTCAACGTCCAAAATCAGAGATTTTGGGATAGACCCTATTTTTCCTGTTTTCAGGCTGCTATGAGCAAATTATCATTTTCTGGAAACAATCTCCGATCCATATCCAGATCAAACGATCCGTATGGTGTAATATGTCCATAGATCAGAGGCGTGAGGGCACGAAAATCTTCTTCGCGCATTTTATTCATCATTTTTGGCTCTGCCAACACTTGCTGGATCATAATTGTGTTCACGTAAACCAGACAGACTTGCAAGAGGTGCAAAGACAAGATCGAAAGCTCCTGCGCTTCAAGCTGGTTCGAGGAAATCTCGTTGCCACGTGCAAAAAATATAAAATCCACGGTGCTGTTACAGTTCTCAACCACATTCAGAGCTTCGTGGATTTCACGCCGTATTTCTTCTGAATCCAGATACTCGCATAAGAATATGGTTTTCACAGCGCGGCCTAATTCCGCCAGAGCCTGATAGGTCGGATGTTGACGGTTGTTGCGCGTAAAGCGATTCAAGATAGATTCCGCGCTTGCCGTACCTTTCTGTAAAGCCGTCGCAAATTTCACCATCTGGTCGTATTGCTGTGAAATCAGTTCCCAGTTGATCGGATGTTTCTTCAAAACAGGTGCGAGATTATAAAGCTCAGAGCGCATATCATTGTTCGGCAGATAAAGCTTTTGCCTTGCTATTGCCTTTAATCTTGGCATCAGTGAAAATCCCAAAAGCTCGCAAAACGCAAACGCCACTTCACTCTGGCCGTGGCTATCCACGTACTGCTTCTCAATTTCAATATCCGTGCAATGGCGCAAAACGCCCTCAATCATGCTACTCACTTCTGAGGATGAACAGCGTTTGAGCTGAGAATGGACGCAAAGCGAGTTTTTCTCAACATGCCAGTATACCATGACGCCGCGTCCTTTATATCGAACATGCCATTCACTCATCAGGTTTTGATCCCAGGCATGCAGTTTTTTGGAATCTGAGGCACAGGACGTTGTGCCTTCTCCCCAGATCTGTGATTGTCGTACTTGCAGCGTTGCATTTACAATCTTGGTAATGGCAGTCTTTAAGCCATTTTTATGCACATAACGTTCCTTAACGTATCGTAATTCATCAAGCGTAACATCCGCGCCACCAGCCAATACGCGCTTTAATCCTGTATTCGTGCCCAAGGCATACAGGCATAGTAACAAGCGCTTTTGCAACACATCACGGGATAAGATTTCCCGATCGCCGTAGCTTTTGAGCAGATTGGTAAATCCGATCTGACAATCGGCTTCTTTTAATACGTCCAGTAAACTGGTCATCGGCCATTGTATCATGACTTGCGATTTCAAAGTTTTCAGAAAGGCTGGTTCAGCCTGGGGCTCCAGAGGGGAGACTTTAATCAGATTTTTGCCATGCAGTCTGATAAGCACTTTGTCATTTTTGTACAATCCCCTATTGAAAGCGCGCAAAGCACTTTCCATGCGGGCTTTAAGGTCAGTGATAAACTCATTTGAACGCATAGGAAGATTCAAACCTTCATAATAAGCCGTTCTTTTTTCTTCAAAATCCTGCGGCACATCTTCATCAGGGTTACGATACCGCCGTGCCCCTTCAACCCATATTTCACGACATCGTAGGGCGTTGCGTAATGCCCGAAGAACAAAGATTTCATAGCTGATCCTGTTGATCTTACCATCTTCGATAAGCAAGGATTGTAGAGATTTAGGCACTATGCCGGAAATGGGTAGCACATCAACCCGTAAAGCTCTCTGTCCAAATTTCAGACTTTTCAAGATAGTGATCGCGTCTATCACCGGCCTGTGAGGCCAGTTGTTACAACGGAATTCTAAAACTTCCAAAATAGGCGGCACCATCCGCCGGTAATGGCTTTTGTAAGAATTGCGTGCCATCAACTCGACTTGCTCATTATAAACCGGGCTGCTGGCTTCAAACTCTTCGACCAGATCGTTGAATGTGCTCTCTCCAATGATCGGAAACAAAGCATCACGAATGGTCGCATCAGGGTTTTCCACCACCGTTTGCGCTATTTTAAAGAGCAACGCTTTCTTGGCCGAAACCTCACGTACACCACCTGCTAACTCTTTTGTGACCTTGCGTTCCGCCTTGACCTGAATCTTATGAACGATCTGGATAAGCAAATCCGTAAGATTGTCCAGTATCTCCTCGCGCCGTTCCAGACAAAACGCAGCTAATAATGCATAGCGGATATGATCTGGATGACGGCGTAGTTCACGCACCGGTTCTCGCGCAGCACGATGACGGTAGATTTGACGCAATTTTTGCCAACCAGCAGGGAACAAATTCAGCGGCAAGTACAAATTATCAATGTTTTCCAGCTTGGATAACTCAATGAAAACACTGCTCAGGCACGGCTTGCCCGGATCATCTTTCAGCAACACCAATGGAGCCGATGTTTCATCGGTCTGTGTTTTGAGAAGATCATCTAAACCCTGTTTACGGACATCAGAAAGCTGATCCGCAATATGGTGATAGCGCCGATCTTCAAAATTTATACGCACGGCATTGAGAATACGTTCTTCCCGCAAAACGGTTGGGCGCTCTATATTCCGGCCTTGAAACCATTGCTTCAAGAGCAGTGGCAATATACTTTCTGCATCACAATCCTGAAAACAAACATTCACAAGATCGGATTGAGCAGCTTCCCAGTCTTCCGGCAATGAATTCCTGATTTCTAAAAGGTCTCGGACGTTCTGCCGCAAGCGTTTTCCAGTCCGATCCATGTAATCATAATCCGGATCAACATTATCAGAGATTTTCAAATTTTCAGCTAATATCCTGTGGCCAATGTCAGAAATATCGCCGAATTTCTCCGGAAAACGCCCCTCAATCTGGTAATATTTTAGCAAAGCAGCACATTTTAAACGGTTTACGCCACGATATTGCCGTATGAATTGATGCTCTTGGTTAGACAGGTGCCAATAATATGTATTTTCGGTTGCTTTGGACATACCAGAAATCTCCCGTTTTTATAAACTGAAAGATTATTCATAGCACTTTTGGCCCCATTTAACAGCTACGCTCACTTTACCCCAGCTTCAGATTTGACCTAAGAGACGCCTCCACATCAAAGACTTTTGGATATTCAATATCAAAGCTAAAGAAACGGCTGCCATCGCGGGATTTCAGGCTTTCCGCCACCACATTAAGACCTTCAAGATCGTTTATAGCCTCTATAAGCCCAGCGCGATAATCTCTAATTTCCGCGCGCGCAGGCTTTTGAACAAACCTCGCCCTAAAATCTATATCCTCTGAAAACCTTTTTATCAGGCCATAAGCCTTGGACAAATTAGTCCCTCCGGCAAACACAGGCTCAATCTTCCCATGGTTATATTGAGAAACCGCCGCAATAACTTGAACAGCGTACCAGTCCTTCTCAACAAAGGATGGATTAACCCCCAGTTCAATAGCTATATCATTTAAAAGCTCAGGATCAGGCGACTTTTTGAAGTGAGATATATTTTCCGTCATACCCTATTTTTCGGGAAACCCGCCCTTTTACAGCAATAACGCGCCCTGTCGGCACTTGAGTTGTCTTGCCCGCATCATACTCTTTTTTGAAAGAGGAGCCTTGCACATCAACCCCCAATTTTTTAAGAGCCTCTTTTGCCAGCTCCGGCAAACTCTTTTCAGGAACAGTCTTTCCCGATAGAGAAGAAATTTTTGTACGCGCATAAAGCCCTTGCCCAATCTTCATAAGATCACCTTCCCGGACAAGAGCACGTAACACCCGGCCAACCTGATCTCTGTCAGAAAGGTCAAAGAAATCCCCCGGAATAAAAACAGAGCTCTTATTCCGTTTAATCCTGTACCTTATCTTGCTTTCCAACGTTTTTAATATCATGTCAACCTTACAAATTTACGACACTGTATATTACAATTATACGACATTATGCAGTATTATAAAAGAAAATTTATTTATATGAAACATTCGGTTAATTTATAAGATATATTTTCATGAGTATATAAATTATAAATTCGTGAGTATGATATTTACAAACTTAGACAAACGCCTTACCCAATCTTTTTTAGAGTAGAGGTGGTCCTACTTAGTTGAGGCTGTCAGATACTTTGTGTAAATAGCCCTTTAAAATGTCATCCTATCGTTAAAGAGGATGGCAAATTTGTTTAAGGCCTGTGGCCAATTTCTGATAGGCATTTCACCCAAAGGGCAGACTCTCCATTTTTTTGCGTTTAGGCCATTATTGTTAAGTGCCAAACAACTGGCTAAAAAGCCCCCTCTTCTGATGTTTTTCTAAAAGAAGTGCTTTTTGCTGGGATTTCAATTCTTTTAGAGTTTCTTCCATCTGAGCAAATTTTTGCGCCTGTTCTTTCTCTTTTTCTACGGTTTTTTCTTTCTCGGAGCGCTGGTCAGTCAGCATGAAAGTTAAGCGGTCTTTCTGGTCTTCCGCTTTAATCCGTTGCTCTTCCGTTTTTTCAATACGTTGCTTCAAATCTTCGATCTGATCCGTAAGCTGTTTTCTCTCGCGATCTCTTTCTGTCTCAAGAGATTTAATTTTTTCTCTCAATAAGGTGAGTTCTGCAACAATATTTTTATTGTCTTGGGTTGTCTCACTTTTTATTTTTTTGGCTTTCTTGGCTTTCTCGATCTCTTCTAGGGTTTTGAGGTCGTCACCATATACACGTATTAACTCTGAAACATCGACAATCTTATTGCCCTTGTCATCTTGCCCCGTTGTAATAGATTTTTCCTCGATATGGCGGTAAAAAGAGGCTCTGGACACACCAACCATTTTTGCGGCATTTGAGATAGAAACTTTATTTTTGCTCATAGTCTTACCTTGTTACATGAGACAGATGTAGGACAACATTTAACATTCTTAACAAGCATAATCACTCTTCTTCTTTTAAGAAACAAAAATCTTCTGGGGGTAGAGTCGTTTTAAGAGTCAAATGAGACAGTATAAAGCAATCTTATTTATCCACATGAGACTGTTGATTAAAAACACCTAAAACTGTCTTAACAAGGCTCTATTATAAAATATCTTATAATAACAAAGCGATGAGCCCAATTTAAGAGCTTGGGAGATCTGTATCAAGTTGTCTTGTGAGATGTTGCGTTGTGGATAATGAGACAATGTGGTAGATTGTGACGAAGCGATTCTTAAATAGGTTTTCCGATTTAAGTGTCTCTCGGGAGCGCTGTTGCCATTCGGCGGCAGTCTCCTAGATAAGATGTCCATTACAGCGCAAGCTGAAATACCCGGACAAATTACCTTAGTTTTGTAGCAACAAACCAAAAGAAAGGAGAAGCTTGTTTAATCCCTAAAAAGCAAAAACCGCTGTTGAAGCAGCGGTTTAGCTAAATAAATCAGCGGTATAAGTAATTCCCTATCTATAAATATACCGTTGAACGAATCGGAGCGCAAGTGAAAAAATTTTTTTTCACCAAAGGTTTTTATTATCTGATTTCCGGGATTAATTGCTTATATAACGATGCAGATAGTTGATATAAATTCGCCAGTATTAACTGGCGGAAGGGTAAGTTCACCCAAATTTCGGGAGAGCTTGCAATATGCAGAGGAGTTTGTGGGGCTGGAAGAGAATATAAATCGCTTCTACGCACTTAAGCTTATAAAGAAAGCTGGCAAGTCTTTCGGCTTTACTTCCGAGCTGATCGAGATGCTGGAATATTATCTTGTCCGCACCAATGATGTGGACTGGAGAGAAGGTAACCGCCCTATTTGTTATCAGGCGGTTATTACTACGGCTCAGGATCTCGGTATTACCGAGCGACAGGTGAGAAACCGTGAGAAGGCCTTAAATAATCTGGGCGCGTTAACCTGGGCAGATTCCGGGAACTTTAAACGCTTTGGTGTGCGCGATCGCGAGAGCGGCGAAATTATGTACGCTTTTGGAGTTGATCTTTCTCCCCTCGCCTCTTTAATCCCTTCTTTGGAAGAAAAAGTTGAGGAACAAAGCGCTATGAAGGCCTTGTGGAATGAACGTAAGCGTCAAATCTCTGCTTACCGCGCCCGTATTCGTGCATTACTGGCCGAAGCCTCTACCAACGAAGAAATGAGCAATATAGTCATAGCTGTCAAACAAAGCTATGTTGAGGTTTCCTACTCTATCCGCAGCTACCACACATTAGAGCGCCTTGGAGAGCTTTTAGAAGATCACAGGCTTCTATATGAAGGTTTGTCCGATGCACTTAAGGCTGTTGTTAAAAGGGTGGAAAAGCAACCAGATACTCAAAATACTTCCGCCAGAGACGAAATTGATTGCCGCCATATACATAGTACAACCTCCCCTATATCTGATAAATCAGAAACAAGTAGTCCTTCAGACTATAGCTTTCAAGAAAGCGTAGCGGAACCTAAGGAGACCAAAGAGGCTAAGGTTTGTGATAATGGCTCTATCGCTAAAAAACAGGAACAAGAACCTAAACAGAGTTATAATCTGGAGCATGTAACCTGGAAAATGATGCTTGGTGCTTGTTCGGATCGGTTTAAAGATCACATACCACTTCATGAGAAACCATTATCCTGGGAAGATTTGATAGAAGCCGCGTACACCCTCCTCCCGCTTTTGAAAATCAACAAAACCGTTTGGTGGGATGCCTGTGGTACGCTTGGACGCACCGGTGCTGCTATTTGTGTGATGATTATCGACCAAAAAGCCCAGGATTTAAACGATCCGGTACGAAACCCGGGCGGCTATATGCGCCAGATGGTGGTGCGTGCCAAAACCGGTGATCTGAATTTGCAAGGCTCGGTGTTTGGTCTGCTAAAACGTGAAGAGGAAAGCCATGATGCGTAATAAACTGTGCCAAAAGGAAGCGAGACTATTCCAGCATTGGGATTATATCAGTAACACCACGCTTTTGAGAACCTGTGTTCAACACATTCAAGAAACCCTGAAACAGATCAATGGCTGTAGTTTTTGTATTAAGATTTTTCGCAAGTATCAGCTTGATGGCACAGTGCCGCAGCCAATATCTGCAACATACAGAAGTTCAGAGGTGTTTAATAACCCGGAAAACGCAA
>JAGYOK010000027.1 GCA_018399685.1 Alphaproteobacteria bacterium
ACGGGCGACGGTACGTGTGTCGGCGCGCACGATATGAGCGTCGCTATCCGCCTGAAAAGTAAAAATATTGCCATCCTTAACTTCAGGAACAAGCCACACCCGCGAGGTACAGCCGCGCACCAGATATTCCTCTTTCTTTAAAGAATCATCCATATGCGGCAGCTTTCGCCCCAGATCAATAAGGTAACGATACCTTTCTTCCCAATCATCAAAAAGGCTAAAATTCTCTACCAGCTCTTCAAGATTTTCCTGCACCATAAATCCATACCGTTGTTTGTCTGGCTTTTTATGGAATGGGTACAACGCAAAATCAAGCAATTTTAAATATCAAATGATGAATAAGTTAAGATAAGGGCTTGCGCATGCGCTCGCCAGTTGGCAAATTGGGGGTGCATTGATTCTTAGTATTCTTTCATAATTAAGGACAGAAAGCCTTTTAAAACATGAGTAAAACATCCGGGTCATCAGATTCAAAAAACACACTTTACTGCTCGTTCTGCGGTAAGAGCCAGCACGAAGTCCGCAAGCTTATTGCCGGGCCGAACGTATTCATCTGCAATGAATGTGTCGAACTGTGTATGGATATTATTCGTGAAGAAGATAAAACCCAGATGGTACGCTCTGGTGAGGGCGTCCCTACCCCCCGTGAAATCAAGGATTTCCTTGATGATTATGTTATCGGCCAAGAAACCGCCAAGCGCGTTTTATCCGTTGCCGTTCATAACCACTATAAACGTCTGGAGCACGCAAACGATGAAATCGGCAATGCCGAGGTAGAGCTTTCCAAATCCAACATCCTTCTGGTTGGTCCTACCGGTTGTGGTAAAACATTGTTGGCTCAGACTCTGGCGCGTATCCTTGATGTTCCTTTTACAATGGCCGACGCTACGACCCTGACCGAAGCCGGTTATGTGGGCGAGGACGTTGAAAACATTGTGCTCAAGCTCCTGCAATCAAGCGATTACAACGTAGAGCGCGCACAAAAAGGTATCGTTTATATCGACGAGATCGACAAGATTTCACGCAAATCCGATAACCCGTCAATCACGCGCGACGTTTCCGGTGAAGGTGTGCAGCAAGCCCTGCTCAAGCTTATGGAAGGCACAGTTGCTGCGGTTCCTCCGCAAGGCGGGCGCAAACATCCCCAGCAGGAATTCCTGCAAGTTGATACATCCAACATTCTGTTCATCTGCGGCGGAGCTTTTGCCGGACTGGAAAAAGTTATCGCAGAGCGCGGCAAAGGCAAATGCATAGGTTTTGGCGCCGATGTGAAAGGGCCGGATGAGCGCACTGTCGGAGATCTCCTAAAAGAAGTCCTCCCCGAAGACTTGCACAAATACGGGCTTATCCCGGAATTTATTGGCCGTCTGCCTATAATTGCCACACTAGAGGATCTGGATGAAGAAACTCTGGTTAAAATCCTGACACAGCCAAAGAACGCTCTGGTCAAGCAATACCAGCGTCTCTTCGACATGGAAGAAGCAGAGCTTAAATTTACGGACGACGCGCTGATTTCCATTGCGCAAAAAGCGATAGAACGCAAAACCGGAGCACGTGGCCTGCGCTCTATTATTGAAAAGCTTCTCCTTGACGCAATGTACGAAGTCCCCGACGACGTAGACGTAACAGAGGTTATAGTCGAAAAAGAAACCGTAGAAGATGGCAAAAAGCCAACTTACAAAAAATCCAAGGCAAAGAAAAAAGCTTCTGAAAGCAAGGCTGAAAAAACCGCATTAAGAGATGCGGACGACCTCGGCAAAGGGCAAAAAAAAGAGGCTGTATAAGCCTGGCCACCAAACGAAGACGCGTAAAACATGTCATATGATTGCTTACACGAAGATAAAGTATCAACATATGTAAGGATTTTGTTTTGGGTAATTGGGCTACTGTTACTTCTGCCATGGCTTCTGGTGCAATATAACACGGCCATTAACCCCGACACATCCTGGCTTACATTGTGCGCTGCACGAATTATGGACGGCGGGAACATGCTAAATGATTGCATGGATAACAACCCCCCTTTAAGCATACTTATATATACGCCCTTCGTCTGGCTATCGCGTATAACCGCTATTCCGGTTTATTATGTGCTCTTTTTCCTGACATTTTTCATGACTCTCTTAAGTGCGGGAATGACCAGATATCTACTTGGCTTTATAAAGACCCTTACCCCCGCTGAAAAAGATATTTTCACCCTGAGCTTCCTTTATATAATAACCGTCATTCCATCAATTTTATTTACCGAGCGGGATCATTTTCTGGCCATGGCCATTATCCCTCTTTTCCTCTCGCAAATTGCAATAACTTATAAACATGATCTGCCTAGACCAATTTTGCTCAGCACATTGATAATATGCGGCCCCTTCCTGCTGCTAAAACCGCAATTCGGCCTGATCCCGGCATTCCTTTTGATCCACCGAATGATATATCAAAAGCGCATATGGATCATACGGGACATGGATTTTATTGCCTTGTTTCTTATGACGCTAGGCTACATCGCAATAGTGATTATCTATTTCAGTGATTATACAACAATCATCCTCCCTGATGTCATCAACTTGTACCTGCCTTTTCACAGAACATCGGAAACATGGGAGAAGGCCGTTCCATGCTTAGAAATACTGGCACTTGTAGCGGCCGCATTGCTAATTATAAAAAAAGAAAATCGCGTTTTTTACAGCCTGACCTGGGGATGCGCCGCTTTATGTCTGTGCGCATTTATCATACAAATGAAAGGGCTCCCCTACCATCTCTTCCCCTTTTACGCATTTATATTCCCGATAAGCGCTTTATTATTATTTAATCTGATAAAAAGAGGTTTGTCCGTCACTAGCAACTCTCTTGCAATAAAACTCCTGCCACTGATATTTTCTATCCTGATTTGCTCAGTATCTTATATTGCAGCAGCCCCCTTAAACCCCCTTTACCCAACGCATAAGCAATATAGGAATAACCCGATAGAAAACTATCTGGACGAACATTGCCGCGATGACCATTGCCCGTTTTATATCACACACAAAACCATGAGCATCATCAACCAACTAGGATTTTATTCAAAACATGTTTATGCAACGCGTTTTCCCGGCCACTACTGGAGTCTGTTCGGCGCCCTGCTAAAAAAGTCCGAGAAAGAAAAAGACGAAATAATCAAGCGCTATACAATTTATACCGCTCAAGATATGAAGCGCTTTTCTCCGCCTTTGCTTTTTCTTTACACACCAGATGAAAACAATCCCGTCGACTATGCGCCACTAGCGGACATTTTATTTGAGCAGCCTGAACTGGCCGCAATCCTGTCCGGCTATAAAAAGATTGATACCCTAAAAGTGAATAGTGCATATTTCTATAAAAATAACATTTATGGATCCCCCTATATACTCACATGGGATGTCTATGAAAGGATTGCACCAAACCAGTGAACCAGAGAATGTACCAAACTGTTACTTATGCAAGCTTCGCGGTAATTATGGCTTTCACCGCTTTTTTGTGCATTACTGTGCAGGGCAACTACGCAGTTAATGGGAATATTTCATGGCTGTTGATAGGAGCCGAGCGCCTTTTACAAGGTCAAACTATGGTCGAGCATATATACGAGCCAAACCCGCCGCTCAGCCTGATTATCTATATACCCCATGTCATATACAGCAGGCTTGCAAATTTACCACTCCCCATAGGTTCGTTTCACGTTACATCAATTTTTGTCTTGTTGTCTGTTATCGCCAGCCATCAAATTATCAAGCGATACAGCTTCTTGAAAAAACATGAACAACTAGGGTTTACCGCCTGCTATACGCTCGCCGTAACTATAACAACGATCATGTTTTACTCTGAACGTGAACACATCATGATTTTGGCAACGGCGCCCTTCATGCTGGCGCAATTTGCCTTAATGGAGCGCATCTCTCTTCCTAAATGGCTAGGTATCCCTGTTTTTCTAATAGGGGCTTTAGGGTTCCTGATAAAACCGCATTACGGATTGGTTCCGACAATTTTTTTACTCAGCCGTGTGATAAAAAATAAATCTTTCAACCCTTTCAAACACCCGGATTTTCTAGCCTTGAGTACAATGACCCTGCTCTATTTAGGCATTATATTCACTTTTTTCTATGACTATATACAAATAATTTTTCCTGAACTCCTGTCCTTATACGTTGGATCAGGCCAGGAATATTCAGTAATTTTACAAACCTCTGCCTTACAAGCGCTGCTATATACATCCATTTTTATGGTTGAGTTATTCCAAAGCAATCAAAACTACGCGAGAGGTCGGTTTATCCGCTTTTTATACATTTGTGCAATATTGAACCTGATCCCCTATTACTTGCCGATGAAAGGCTTTTTTAATCACCTGATACCTGCCAACAGCTTTTTCATTATGGCTGTATGCGCAAGTATAATGCTACGGATTACTCCCTTTATGGCTCAAAAGCTCAAATGGAAAAAAACCTACGTATCGACGCTCGCTATTGTCGTTCCTTTTTTATGCGTACTTAGCTTATCAAACGCTCTTACCCCTTTGAACGATGACTTCCCGACCCACAAGGATATGCGCAAATTACCTGTTGCCAGATATCTTGAAGAAAATTGCGAGCAACCCTGTTCCTTCTTTTCTTTTCATACGGACATAGAAATAATGCCCTCCACAGCCACCATTATGGGCTACGAGCATGCCTCTCGTTTTGGCAGCTTATGGCCGCTTATTGGCTTGCTTGAAAATTTGCAAAGTGACGATACGGAAATCCGAGCAGACGCTTTACAAACAAAAAAGAGATATTCGCGTTATATACTTGAGGATTTGGAGTATTACGAACCATCACTACTCATTATCACAAAAGATATTCTAACCTCGGTGAATAATACTACGATTAACTTCATGGAATTATTTGGGGCGTATGAACCTTTACACAATTATATTGACACACATTATACAAAAAGCGATGAATTTGAGTATGACCGTGGTGTCTATTTCAAAGGCACGAGCCTTGAAGACCCCTACACGCTTTATTACGATATCTATACCAAAAAAAATCCACAGTAAGGAATACTAGGGTCCTGACCCCATATTGCCTGATTTTTTAAACACGATAAAAAACGAGGCAGCATAATTCCATAAAAATGAAACTATAGTAGCAAGGGCTTTGGCAAAATAAACCCAGACAAAAGCATTGGCAATATATATTGTAAGGGTGCTAAGCCCCATCCCAACCACGCTCACTATAGCAAAACAAACAGCTTGCCTGTGCCAGCGTTTTTTATCCAAACTATTGAACGTCCACGTCGCATTGAAGTAAAAGCTGTTGCATAGTGCAAGCGTAAATCCGCAAACATGCGCAATGATAAAGTAAATATCGAAAACATCGTGTAAAAGATAAAACACTGAAAAATCAATAACTGTGTTCAAAACACCCACAACTGTGAATTTACCTACACTTTTGTAATGACTTTTCAAAATATCTCGCATAGATTTCTCTTTATGAATAATTACACATCCCCATGAAGGAGATTGCTTGTGTTTTCCCCGCCAAAGCCGGAACTTGAAACTACACCCCACACAGACTTTAAATACCCTGCGCACCTGACAATCTTCATTTTTATGGCATCCCTGATTGTCTGGTCAACTCTTTATTTAAAAACCCATATAGACGTTGATACAGCATGGTTGCTTGATTGTCTTGATCGTTTCATGGCCGGAGGGACATACATCAATGATTTTTATGAAACCAACCCCCCGTTAAGCTTTTTGATATATCTGCCTGCTTACCCTTTTTATACATACCTTAACATAGACCCGAAGCTCTCGGTTTTTCTAAATATTACCTTGTTTTTAGGTATAGCTGATTACACTTTATTTTGCCTCCTGCGTAAGGAAAAACAATTTAAATCAAAGGAACTGCTTATAATTATGGCAGCTTTGCTTGTCTCGCAAAGCTGGGTGGCAAGCACGTCTTTTACCTCGAAAGACCACCTGATATCCGCCTTTCTTCTCCCCCTTTTGCTTTATCAATACAGGCTGACGAGAGGCCTTGAAACAGGAAAATTTCTGGCCGCGAGCAGCATAATCCTCGGCGCTATCGCCATTTGTCTGAAACCATATTATGCAATTATCCCTGCGCTGTTTTTTGCTCACAGGCTATACACCACGCGCTCCTTGATGAAAAGTGTAACAAAGCCCGACTTTTGGGGGATGCTGCTAATCGGCTGTTCATATATTCTGTTTATATGGGTGTTCACCCCGGAATTTTTTAAACTTCTGCCAGAAATCATATCTTTATACAGTATTGATCGGCCATTCCCGCTATCAACGCGTTATTATTATGTAGTTTATGGCCTCGTTGCCGCTATTGGTGCAAAATTTGTTTTTTCCGAAGAAGAGCAAAAACCGCTTAGATATTCCGTATATGTTCTGGCGGCGTTAAGTTTTATATGCATGATTCCTTATCTTATTCAGGATAAAGGCTTCCACTATCAGGCTTTGCCGGTAATGCTCTATGGAACCACAGCCCTTTTTATAACTGTATATGGCCTTGCAAAAGAGCTTTTTAAATGCAAAGACGACACCGCCCTGTGGGTTGCGGGAGCTGTATTAATCCTTATTTTTGGCGGCACTTCCTATAACTTGAAAAAAAGCAGACCGACAAAAGAACAGTTCATGGCAATTCCTCTTGTGGATACTGTTGATGAGCTTGCCTGGAACCGCGTCTATACTAATTATTATTTCAAACATAATCTGGCCTGCCTGCCGAGGATATCTTCTCTTGAGAATGGCTCGCGCTTTGGCGAGATCTGGCCGCTCACCGGACTGACTATCATGCTTAATGAAACAAAAGATAAGCAAGAGATTAAAGAAATAAAGGCGCAAATGTACAAAATAGTGGATTTGATGGTTGAGGATATGAAGCGCTATAAGCCCAGCATCATCTTAATTCCCATGTTTGCCGACCCGGAAAGTGGCAAACCGACTAAAAGCTTTCTTAAATTCCTGAAAGGGCACGAAGCTTTTAAGGAAAATTTCAGTAACTATGAATACTATGACACTATCTTGTTCGCTCTCGACGCTGCAACAGAGGCAACCAGCGCAAATTTTGAAAAAGAACCCGATCAGATAGTGCCTCAGGAAATATACATACTCAAACGTAACAACACGCTATAGCTTGTAGAAAACAAAACGTAGATGCTATTATATTACAAGTAGAATGTTACAGACAAACAACGATAAATTCCGGACAGTTTAACTCATGGCGACAAAAAAGACTTCTTCACCAAAAGCCAAAAAATCGGGGACTTTATCGATTGTTGTCCCCTGCTTCAACGAAGAAGATGTTATTGATATCTGTCATGAAGAAATCACCAGAGTAGTGGATAGCCTCCCCTATGATATAGAAATAATTTACGTCAATGACGGAAGCAAAGACGCAACGCTCGAAAAACTCCGATCCTTACACAGCAAGGATAAACGCGTTGTTGTCATCAACCTGTCACGAAACTTTGGAAAAGAAGCCGCAATGACAGCAGGCATAGACCACGTTACCGGCGACGCTTTGGTCATTCTTGATGCTGATTTACAAGACCCTCCGGATCTTATCCCCGATCTTATCAAGATGTGGAAAGAAACCGACGCCGACGTCGTCTATGGGCAACGCACCGTGCGCGAAGGGGAAACATGGCTTAAAAAAATCACAGCCAAAAGCTTTTATACCATAATGAACTTCATCGCCCATCGCGTGGAGATTCCCAAAAACACCGGCGACTTCCGCCTGATGAACAAGCGCTCAATCGAGGCCTTGCGCCAACTGCGGGAAAACCATCGTTTTATGAAAGGCCTGTTTGCCTGGATCGGATATAAGCAGGTCGCCATGCCCTATAGCCGCGCACCGCGCGCCGCCGGATACACGAAATGGAATTATATAGGCTTATGGAATCTGGCCATGGAAGGGATCGCCGGATTTAGCACCGTCCCCCTAAAAGTCGCAAGCTTCTTTGGCTTACTGATATCCTTGTTATCCTTTGTGTATGGCGTATATATAATCATCAGAACATTGATAAGCGGCGTCGATGTCCCCGGCTATGCATCCCTGACCGTTATGATTTCTTTTTTAAGCGGCTTGCAGCTACTAAGCATCGGCATCCTTGGCGAATATGTAGGACGCATTTTCGGCGAATCAAAAAAGCGCCCTCTATACTTCATTGAGCATATAGACAAATAATCCAAAAATATTAGGGAAGAAAGACTTTCCACCCCTTCCCCTGAAGAGGCGAACACGCTATTCTCTTATCAAGGCAAACGGCACGGTCATTTGCCCAAAGGTTTTTGTGTTTATTGAGCAGTAGATCATATTTTTGTTCGGTCAGGTTGCGTATAATAAATTAATAAGCAACAATAAGCTGAACAAGAATGATGGGGCTCAAATCTGGAAAGGGTAATATTAATGAATGCTAATAAAATCATGCCGAAGGCCGGGAAAAAATACCGACTGATAACCCGTAGCGATATGGACGGGCTTGTATGCGGCGTGCTGCTGAAAGAGCTGGACATTATCGAAGATATATTATTTGCTCATCCCAAAGACATGCAGGACGGCCTGATCGATGTTACCGAAAATGACATTACAACCAACCTCCCCTATAACGAAGCTGCATTCCTTGCCTTTGACCACCACGCAAGCGAGGCCAGCCGTATCGGAAGGCAACACGATAATCATGTTATAGACATTAACGCACCTTCTGCGGCTCGTGTTGTATATGATTATTTCGGCGGGAAAGAAACGTTCCCAAGAGTTTCAGACGAAATGATGGAGGCCGTAGACAAAGCCGACTCCGCCCAGTTCACAAAAGAAGAAATCCTCGCACCGGAAGGCTGGGTTCTTTTGAGCTTTTTGATGGACGCACGTACAGGCCTTGGCCGCTTCCGCGACTTTAACATTTCCAATTATCAGCTCATGATGAAATTGATCGACTTTTGCAGAGAGCACAATGATATCAAGCAAATTATCGAGCTACCCGACGTTAAGGAGCGCGTTGATCTTTACTATAATCACCAGCTTAAATGCCGCGAACAGATTGAGCGCTGTGCCAAAGTTTATGGCAATCTCGTTGTACTTGATCTGCGTAAGGAAGAAACCATATGGGCGGGAAACCGCTTTATGATCTATGCATTGTTCCCGCAATGTAATATTTCTATTCACGTGATCTGGGGTAAAAACAAACAAAACACAGTATTTGCGACCGGAAAATCTATTCTCAACCGCACCAGTAAAACCGATATTGGTGATCTTATGCTCTGGAATGGCGGCGGCGGCCACCATGCAGCCGGTACGTGTCAAATTTCTAACATGCAGGCCGAAGACGTTTTGCAGGAACTGATTAAACAAATCAACCTGGACGGATGATAAGCCAGATTATTTTTATATGGGTCTAATGCGTAATATACTTGGATATAAACTGGCTCTTCCTGCTTTGTCAGAGCCCGCCTCCCCCTATACGCGCAGAAGAAAACGCCTGACAGATATCATCCGCCACGCCAATGCGCATTGCCCCTACTACAAGGACAAGTACACTACCTTTTTAAACGGGGAGAAGGACTTCACAGATGAGGAATTTAACTACGCATTCTCTCACCTTCCTATAATAAACAAAAGCCAGATCGAACAGCACAACACAGAATTTCAATCATGTTATATAGCAGACCAGCAAGAGCTGTTAAAAGATGAAGCCCCTTTGTCTTTCTGGTCGCTGCTAAATTACATTATATTCAAAAAAGACTTTAAGGCCTCTGTTTCGTTAAGCGGAACCAGCGCCAATCGATGGCTTGATCGCCATGACGCGCAGATATATGCGGGCTCCGTTCTCCACGCCTTAACCAAAGGCGGCTGGAGGCGAGGCCATAACTTCGTTGCCTTCATGCCGGAGAATTCTTACTTCACGCAAAATCTAGCCGAACATAACAGCTTTTTATACCATTTCTTTGGCCTGAGCATGTGCCCGTTTAAAAGCATAGATAAAAACAGTGTGCGCAAATTGTTATCAATATTAAAGACAACAAAAGCCACAACCCTGATGGCTTTCCCCCACGCTCTTTTGCGTATAGCCCAGATCATGCAGGAAGAAAACATCCCGCCATATGAATCTCTGCGGTACATAAATGTCAGCGGCTCATTCTTTCTTGATTGTAATAAAAATTATATCCATACAATGTTCCCTAATAGCGACATCCAGTGCAGCTATGGCACTACGGAAACCGGTATGATTGCGCACCAGATATCATCGCTAAACAGCTTTGACTATGAGGTTTTTAATGAGTACATCTATCTTGAGCAAGGGCCTGCAAATTCAATCCTCGCCACCGCATATAATCAAAAAGCCTTCCCGCTGATCCGCTATAAAATCGAGGATATGGGGCGCGTAATAAATTGCAGCGACGGCAAGCAAAAAATTAAATCCCTTGAAGGACAGAACACTGATTATTTGATCGGCGCCGATGGATATATGTATTTTGCTTCATTCTTTAACATTTTTATTAATGAGCTGAATAAAGCTCTCACAGACCCTGTCATCGACTTTGCATTAACTCACAATGACCAAAGCAACAACGGAAATGGTTCATATCTGCACCTGAGATTTGTTTTAAGCGACCAAACCAAAAAAGAAAAAATAAGAAAGTCGGTTCTTGAAACTCTTGGCTCGGTCTTTGCAAATTACGATAATATTGCGGTTTCCTTCCCGCACTGCATAGAACATGACTTTGTGACCAAATACAAACTTATCCGGCATAACGGCTCGCAAGTCCGGTTTCTTGGCGGGTATGAGGCCTTTAAAAAAGCTCAGCCCAAACCTGCGGCAGAGCAAAATACCGATAAAAGCGTTAAAGAAATGGACAACCACTCTGATAAAAAGGCATCTTGATAGCCATGAACGCGAATAATTCAGATGACGCAATTCCGGCAAAGCAACCTGCCTCCCTTAAAAGCGGTGGAACTATCGGCGTATTTGCGCCATCCAGCAAAATAGACCCGGAAGATATTGAGCGCTCCCGCCTGCACATGGAAGAGCTGGGCTATAAAAGTTTTATCCATCCACAGACCTACGAAACTGAGCACCAAAGCGCCGGAACTACTCTTCAAAAAGCACTGGCCTTTCAGGGACTTTGGCAAAGAAAAGATATCGACGCCCTATGGGTTGCCGGTGGCGGCAACAGGTGTATGCATTTGCTTAACGCCCTGAAGTATGAGCCTTTGACCCGCGGCACGCCAAAACCCATTATAGGCTTCAGCGATGCAACTACCTTGCTGAATGCTGTTTACGCCAATACAGGTATCATCACTTTCCACGGCCCGGTTTACAAAAATCTGCATAAATATAACCCAAAGCAAATGGAACATCTTCTGGCTCTGATTGGCGGACAAGAGGACATCACTTACCCGATGCACTCTGAAAACATCCTGAAAAACGGAACAGCCACAGGGCCTCTCGTCGGCGGTAATCTAAGCCTATTCCAGTACTTGCCTCAAAGCCTGCCCGGTAATTTTTATAAGGGAGCCATTATCTTCCTTGAAGACTGCAACGAGGAAATCAGCCGCATTGACCGCATGCTTATGCATCTTCGCCAGCTAGGTGTTTTTGAGAATTGCGCAGGGCTGGTCTTTGGTGAGTTCTACAATTTGCAGGATACTGGCCGCCCCTATGGCTACACTCTCGAAGATATAATACAAGAACACACGGGAAACCTTAACATACCCGTTTTATATAACATGCCATTTGGTCACGGCGAAAACCTGTACGCCATGCCTGTAGGGGCTAAGGCAACTATCAACACGGATGATCTTTCATTCAAAATAGATGGCAAAGCTACAGCTTGAGAGCTTTATACCTCTTCACATCAAAACAATCATGAGCGCCCCAAAAATCGCGCTGCGATAATATTTGCCCGTTTTTTGTAAGGCTAAGCTCGCTCATCCCTTCAAAAGAGGCCTCTTTAATCTCCCTGCTTTTTCCAGTGCGTGCAGAAAAAATCATGCTCCAATACATATAGGCGACATCCTCACGCCTCCCCCATACGAAGTCATGCACACGGTAATGCAAAGAACTCTTATCGCATACATCTTTCCTGTACAGATCAAAACGCCCCTGCATAATAGATTTAAATCCACCAATCCCCGACTCTCTGTGATATGGATCTTCAAAAATAAAACCATCTTCCAGCAAAGGATCAAACAAAGACAATGAGCGTCCAGTTGCCTTTTCAAACAGATCAATATAATCTTCCAGCGGTTTTTGCAGTTTCAAAGTAGATATCATAAGGGCGATATTACTCTGTTGCCAACCCGCCCGCAACCAGAAGAACGATGAGTTTTTTACAGCTCCCCACCATGAAATAGTTAATTTTATGTAAATTATTTATATTTTCCAAAGTAATTAAGTTGAAAAATTGTGATTTTTTTGCTATAGTCCTGCCTATGTCAAGTTAAGAGGGACATCTACTGGAAGTAACGAGCGACCTGTTTTCATGATTCCGGTTGCTCTGTTTTTTTGTACTTCTTTGATCCAGGGTTTTGCCACTACCGGCTGTCTTGAGCGATGAGTTGAGCACAATAAAACAAATAAAAACACATAATAAGAAAAGGTAAAAAAAATAATGGCCAATAACGATATTTTTGATTTTAATGCTGGTGACTGCGTTGTGTACCCTGCACATGGTGTAGGACAAGTCGAGGGAATTGAAACCCAAACCATAGCAAACATGGAGCTTAACTTATATGTCGTTAGTTTTGAAAAAGACCGCATGCGCCTGAAAATCCCTGTAACCAAAGCCAAAACATCCGGTTTGCGTAAACTAAGCTCTAGCGAGCGTTTGGATGATGCTCTGGAAACACTAAAGGGGCGCTCACGCGTCCGCCGCACAATGTGGAGCCGTCGCGCACAGGAATATGAAACAAAGATTAATTCCGGCGACCCTGTATCTATTGCCGAGGTTCTTCGTGACCTTAAACGCAGCAATGATGATACGGAGCAATCATACTCCGAGCGTCAGATTTACCAATCTGCTTTGGAAAGACTGGCACGCGAAGTTGCTGCTGTTGACAACATCACAGAAATCAAGGCGACTGAAAAGCTTGAAGATATTATGGGTAAAATCAAAACATCCCTTGCAAGCAATGAAGACCTTGCAAATACCGATATTTCCGATATCGAAGAAGTAAAAGAAGCAAAAGCAGCTTAAATGACGCTCCCGTAATTGCACGGCTTACCCGTGCAATCCATAAAATTACCATAAAGTGCCGCCACCTCAGCGGCACTTTTTTTAGTGTAAGAATTTAGAAATCAGAACTTGGCAATGATTTTATACATCTGCCCGGGTGTAACGCCCTCATTGGCGCGAAGCCCGTTAAGAACTTTAAATCGCTCTGTTTTGTAATCCTCAACAGCCATCATCTTGGCCATGCTGCCCAAATTATCTGAAGGGCCAGCGGTAACTATCCTTATTTTATATGGCCCATAAACTTTATAATCTCTCTCGCCCATTTTACGGAAACTGTAAGTCGCAGTCTTCAGATCATTAATCTGCTTGCCAGAAGCATTAGGCGGTAAAATTATCTGGAACCGGGCTATTTTATCGTCGCTCCAGCGCACAGCAACAAGCTGTAGTTTAACCGCCTGACCATTAACATTCCCGTCCAGCGAAGCCGTAGCAGCTTTCATACCCCCGATATTAATTTCCTCGGCACGATCAACTTCCTGCCCTTTTAGCCAAATATCACGAAGAAAACGCATCGAAGACACGCGCTCCTCATTTTCGGCCATATCAAAAATAATCATGCCGCCTTTTGACTGACCCGTCCCCTTTGCAACAACCTGAGCCGGGCTGTTATAAAGCCTGTAATCTTCGGGCACGCTAAACATAAATCCAAGCTCAGGATGCACAAACTTTTCTTTGCGAACAAAGCCCTGCGCCGCGCTATCTCCATAGATCATGCCATCAATCACTTTCAGATAGGCTTCATGGCCGACGGCACCTCCCTGACGTCCTTGATTTTCAGCAATAGTTTTATTTACCCGCTCGGCTGTTGCTGGATGCGTAGAAAAAAACGTGTTGCGGACATTAGGCGAACTCCCTTCAATCTTGCTTTCCAGCGAACTATCAGCCTGCAAATTAACAAGAAAATCAGTCATTGCCCCGGTGTCATATCCGGCACGCGCCAGATAGCGAATACCAAGCGTATCGGCCTGATTTTCCTGAGATCGCGAATAAGATTTCAGATATAGATTACTTCCCACACCCAAAGCCTGCGTAACGCCGGAGCTATCTATCGCAGCGGACAAGATGCTCGCACCAATGTTTGTGGCCATGCTTTGAGAATAGCGCTCTGCCGAATGCCGCGCAGTCACGTGCCCGGCCTCATGCCCCAGAACCGCGGCGATCTCTGCCTCGCTCCCTGCTAAAGCCATAACACCGCGCGTTAAATAGATATACCCGCCCGGCAATGCAAAGGCATTCACAACCGGACTATCAAGCAGGAAAAACTGATAGCTGATATCAGGCCGCTCTGTGTTTGCTGTAACCTTATGCCCGACCTCCGAAACATATTTCTGCAACCGGTCATCATCATAAAGCCCGTATTCCTCCACCACTTTTTTATGTTCCTGTGCGCCGATCTGCTGCTCTTGCGCCGGACTCATAAAGGCCGTGAACTGCTTATCACCCGTCGCAGGGTTAGTCGAGCAACCGGTCAATACAACAAAAAATGAACAAAATAGTAATAAACGCTTGAACATTATTTTCTCTCACGCATGATGTTAGCCATGAAACAAATTCTAGCGACTATCACAATTATTACCACCTTATTTTTAGGTATAATGCCTGCATATCATGCATATGCATGGCTGGACGCTGAAAAAGAAGAAGCAAGCCCCCCTCTTATCTTGCCCAAAGGCGATTTTGAGGAACTGCGCAAGGTTGGAGTAAGCACCGTTACCGAGGTTATAAACCCCATGACGGTAAAGTTGAAAGATGGCCGGATGATCGCTCTTACAGGTCTTGATTATCCGGATCTTGATTTTTATGACCCTGGCGAACTGGCCGTAACAGCGCAACAGGTTCTGGAAGATTTCCTTGTCGGCAAAAAAGTTATCATCTATCAAACCCCCAAATCCGATGCCGGACGCAAAAACCGCATGGGACACGATATCGCCCACCTTGCCCGCATAGATGAAAACCACCCCGATGATGAAAGCGCCGCCATATGGGCTGAAGGAGTTATGCTGTCTTTGGGGTTGGCTCGCACACGCACCACAAAATATAACCGGCAAATGGCCGGACAAATGTTTGAACTGGAAGCCAAAGCAAGAGAGCAAAAGGTTGGCTTGTGGAGTATGGATAAATACTCTGTTTTAACTCCGGAGCAAGCAACAGAGCATATCGGGAGCTTCCAGATTGTCGAAGGAAAGATACAAAGCATCTCCAGACATAAAAACAACCTGTATATTAATTTCGGGGGAAACTGGCGCGATGACTTCACTATTGGAATAAGTGGAAATAATATGCGCACTTTCACGAACGAGCGCATTTATCCGGACAGATGGAATGGAGAGCATATCCGTGTCAGGGGCTGGGTTGAAAGCTATAATGGCCCCTTTATTGAAATTGACCATCCCGAAAAAATAGAGCTTATCTCCATAAAAAATGAGCAAGATCCCCTTGAAAACAATGCCGACACACCAACGGGAGACTCGCCGATAACCTTCAAAGGAAACTCCCTGCCGGAATACAATTAGTGATCTTCAGGTTAGCGATTTTGTATGCTCTTTAAAAATATCAACAATACCAGAGGATATCACAAACACTCTGTAATACCCGCAAGCTTTGGTGCAAAACCCTATATAAGGGGGAATCTCTACCGCAGCGCAGCACATTATTCTTCTCTATTCCTTGTGATTTCCAAAATAAATGCTTATAAAGGCTAAAATCATGTGTACCTCCCTCTTTTAAGAGGGAATTGAAGATAATGAAACAAAGGAAATTTGCTCATGAATTTCAAGACACTGGAAGACCTCGATGTAGAGGGGAAGACCGTTCTTCTAAGAGCCGACCTCAATGTCCCCATGAAGAACAACACGGTCACAGACACAGTGCGCATTGACCGCCTTAAACCAACGATCAAATATCTTCGCAAGCGCAAAGCAAAAATCATTATTATCTCGCATTATGGCCGCCCTCCGGGAAAGCGGGTTTTCGATATGTCCATGGGCTTCATTGCCCCTGTGCTGCAAAAGCGATGGAATGTCCCTGTTAGCTTCTCCCCCGATACCATCGGATGTCACGTAAAAGACAGTATTGCCCAGCTCCCCCCTAAGAGCGTTGTCCTGCTGGAGAACGCTCGTTTTTATAAGGGCGAAAAAGCAAACGACGATAAATTTGCACAGGAACTTGCCCAACTCGCTGATGTTTATGTGAATGATGCATTTTCCACATCACACCGCGCGCACGCTTCAATGCTTGGTGTTACCAAATATCTTCCATGCGCTGCGGGATTGCTCCTTCAAGCAGAACTTAACGCTCTTAACAAAGCACTTGATAACCCTGAAAGACCAATTCTGGCCGTCGCCGGTGGTTCAAAGGTTTCAACAAAGCTCGATGTTTTAACCAACCTGATTGAAAAAGTTGATTACCTTGTTCTTGGTGGTGGTATGGCAAACACCTTCCTTTACGCACAAGGTGTCCCAATGGGCAAATCCTTGTGCGAAAAAGACATGGCCGATACAGCGCTAAAAATTATGGAAAAAGCTAAAAAGGTTGGATGCGAAGTCATCCTGCCGCAAGACGTTGTTGTTACAGGCGATCTGAAGGAAGGTGCATTCTCAAGCATCGTTGATGTTAATGATATTTCCAGCTCCTCTATGGCTGTTGATATTGGCCCCAAAAGCGTTAAGTTTATTAAAGAGCGCATCAGTCTGGCCAAAACAGTTGTGTGGAATGGCCCTCTTGGAGTTTTTGAAATCAAACCGTTTGATAACGGCACTAACCGCGTCGCCCGATTTGTTGGAAAACAAACCAAGGATGGTAAATGTACCAGCGTTGCCGGTGGTGGCGACACTGTTGCAGCTTTGGACAATGCAAGAACCGGAAAGAAATTCTCATACATTTCTACTGCCGGAGGTGCTTTCCTTGAATGGCTGGAAGGAAAAGATCTCCCCGCCATTACACCATTGCTGAAAGATAAAAACCAAAAATCCCGTAGATGCCGAAAAGCAGCATGAAGATATCAAAGCTCCAGATAGCTGGAGCTTTCTTCAATTATAGCTAAAAAAAGGGCCGACAAAAAATTGCCGGCCTTTAAGTTGCATAATTGGAGGTAGAAAAAATGCAAAAACTCAGTACTTTTACACAGTTGGGGAAATAAACTTTTTATAAATCTAATGTTTTACCTGAGGCTGGATAACTTCAAGTGCAAACTCGCGGCTGGCCTTCTCAAAGTACTTCAAAGCCTTACGAACATCATCAGGATGTATAAACTGCCCGTCTTTCCAGAATTTTCCAGTCAACATAAACAATGAAATAAAATCCTGTTTATTGATGTCATAAGCTCTTGCAACCAGCGCCAGCCCTTGCCCATTTCTTTGTGCAAGTATCTTGGCAACCACATCCATTTCAATCCCTGTATATGTTGAAAGCTGCGCGACAAAGGAACGTAATTGCCCGCGTCGCAATGTGCCGATCATCATCTTCACATTCAATATACCCTTTTCGCGTGCAGCTTTTGCGGCTTGAAGCATCGTGTCTTCAGGATTATCCTCACCGGCAGGCGGAGCCAGGCTCTCTTTAACACTTTCTTGAACAACCTGCTCGATTACTGCGGATACTTCCGGTGCAGCCGTATCATAATGCTCGGTAATATAACGCTTCACCTCTTCGCCTGCACACTTATACAGCATCATAGCAAACTCGTTTGACATTTCATCGCGGCTCAAAAGCGGTATGGCAACGACCTCTTTTTCCTGCGCCAGATCAGATAACAAAACCATTGTATTGTCGCTTAAAACAACATTTTTGTTCTCAAGAAGTGTCAAAGCGGTTTCCACATCTCTTGTGCCTGCAAGCATCTCAACAACCCTGTCGCCAAGAACCTTGCGTGTAGCAATCGCCTTCCAGTATTCAGACCCCTGAGATCTAATGATATACATCAGGTCAAAATCACCCAAAGCAGGGCTGGCACTTAGAACCGGCCACGCCACTTCAATTTCATCGTTTGCCAGCTCCAGTATAAGACGAAGCGGCGCATGCTCCAGCAAAGACAGCTTCAAAGCCAGAGCTTTGCGAACATTCTTTTCCGCTTCAGCAAGTAATTCGATCAGAACATCGGCAACCATTTCGCTTTCACGAACAGTAATATCAGCCTCTAATATAGAGCAAATTTCCTGTGCAAGCTGTGTTCTGGATTCAACAGAGCGATCTCTCGCCAGATTATATAGATTTCCGACAGACCCCAAATACCCTTTAGCAGGTATGATAGGGGTTGCTTCCCCTTTAGTATTATCTAAGTTCATGACATTAGCCCCACGTATCATGTTTATTTTTATTTTTATTTTCTCCAATTTAAGAAGATTTATATTCCCTCTTAAAATGTCGATATCAGAAAAACATTGCTTAATTTGCGGTTTTACAAAGCTTTCCTGCTACCTACGCTACATTGTTACAAGAAAAACGTTATTATTTAGTTAACAAAAATATTAAACCTTATTTATTTTCCGTAATTTTTTAGTGTTATATAAATATTCCCAATAAAAATAATCAGTTATGGAAACTATTTATTAATAAAAAAATGATAATATTATAGTGGATTAATGGGTTACCCCCTTTTGGGAAAAGGATAAGAATATGTCAGCACCTCTAACAAGCGCCGGCGCGCAACAGCAAATACCAATGCCGCAGGCATTGCAGCCGTCCAGTATGGATCCGACCCGTGATGTTGATCGTAAGAATCCTACTCCTCACGAATACCAGATTCAGGCCGTGCTGGAGCCAAGTTCTCAATCTCAGGCATCAAACAACATTGCCGATGATGCTATGGCTTTAAGCACAGCCGACATTATAAAATTCATCATGGAAATTAAGGAAATGCAAAATACCGGCAAGCTGCCCGATAAGGGTGCTATCCTTGATATAAACGCATAAGAACAAAGGCAAATAATATTTTAAAGGAACGCAGGCTCGTCAAAAGCTCTGAGCTTGCGACTATGTAGCCTTTCAAAAGGGAATTCCCGCAACAATTCCATAGTCAAAACCCCGATTTTAAGATGCTGCTCCACGCGCTGGCGGTAAAAGGAATCAGCCATTCCCGGAAGTTTTAGCTGTCCATGCAAAGGTTTATCCGAAACACACAAAAGCGTCCCGTAAGGAACCCTGAAACGCAGCCCGTTAGCCGCAATCGTCCCTGACTCCATATCCATAGCAATCGCCCTGCTTTGACTTAAACGACGGTTTTGAACAATATGGGAGCGCAGTTCCCAGTTCCTGTCATCTACCGTAGCCACAGTTCCCGTACGCATAATCCTTTTCATGTCATAGCCTTCATTGCCTGTAACTCTCGCAACGGCTAGCTCCAAAGTCTGTTGAATCTCGGCCATCGGGGGAACAGGAATATCAGTAGGCAAAAAGTTATCAAGAATATGGTCATCGCGTAAATAACCATGCGCCAACACATAATCGCCTAGCCTCTGGGAATTACGCAACCCCGCACAATGGCCGAGCATAATCCATGCATGTGGCCGCAAAGCCGCTACATGATCCGTAATTGTCTTGGCATTGGAAGGGCCAACACCAATATTAATAATTGTGATACCGTTTTTGTCTGGCCGCTTCAGATGATACGCAGGCATTTGAGGCATACGTTGCGGGTCTTTCCCGCTGACATTTATTTCCGCATCATCTTCAATATTATCGTTATTCACAACCAGATCGCCGGGAGAAACAAAAGAGCTATACTCGCAACGCTGCTCTTTTATCTTAGGGTCGTTGGTCTTACGCATCATCTCCAGACCGAATTTGATAAACTCATCAATATAAAATTGATAGTTTGTAAACAGCACATAATTTTGAAAATGCTCCGGCCTTGTGCCACAATAGTGCTTCAGGCGTTGTAAGCTCAGATCAACTCTGGGAGCCTGAAACAAGGCAAGGGGCTTTTCCGGATGCTCTGGTGTAGGCACAAACGCACAATTTGCAATTTCATCATCCATGATATCTAAATCAGGAACATCAAAGTAAGAAGGAAGATCATTTATCATATCCTCGCTTAGATCACCTTCCAGATAGAAATCTTCTCCCAGCGCAAAATGAATAGGCATAGGAGTATTACTAACACCCACCTTGATTGAAATATCATGGCTATCCATCAGCAAGCGGAATTGCTCACGGTAATATTTACCGAATAATTCAGGGCGGGTTAATGTTGTTTTATAAGTACCGGGTCTTGACACATATCCGTATGACAAACGTTTATCCAACCGTTTTACAGAATTTGTTGTAACTTCTACATAAGGGTAATAAGCCGTGACTTTCTTATTTATAATTTTCCCATCGCAGTAATCTTTAAAGCACTCCTCAAGATAACTCCTGCTGTTTTCATAAATTTCTCTTACGGCTTCCAGAGCTTTATCCGGATCTTTAAAGTCTCTGGTCTTAAAGATTTTATAGTTATTGCCAATCATACAAATTGTAATCCTTGTTCTTTTTTAAGAATCTATGCCCATCAATGAGTGGGCATAATCTCTCGCGCTGAAAGGGCGGAGATCTTTTACAGTTTCGCCAACCCCGATCGCGTGTACCGGAATCCCGAACTGGTCAGCAAGCCCGACAAGCACACCACCTTTTGCAGACCCGTCAAGCTTTGTCACAATCAATCCGGTAACATCCACCATTTTACCGAACATCTCGACTTGTGAATATGCATTTTGTCCGGTTGTTGAATCCAGAACAAGCAAAACCGCATGAGGGAGGCTTTCATCTTTTTTCTTCAAAACACGAATTATCTTTTTAAGCTCCTCCATAAGGTTCTTTTTGTTTTGCAAGCGCCCGGCTGTATCTATTATAAGAACGTCTGCTGCTTCTTCCTGCGCTCTTTCATAAGCTTCGTAGGCTACCGAAGCAGAATCCGCCCCTACATCCTTATGGAAAATTTTGGCGCCGCCGCGTTTAGCCCACTCCGCAAGCTGCTCAATAGCCGCCGCCCTGAACGTGTCAGCCGCCGCAATAACCACGCTAAGCCCCTGCTCTTCCGTATATTGCTTGGCCATCTTCCCGATCGTGGTTGTTTTACCGGCTCCATTAACGCCACACATTAAAATAACAAAAGGCCCCTTATCCGGCGTTTTGATTTCCAACGGCTTTGCCACAGGCTCCAGCATAGCTGCCATAACCTCGGCCAAAGCCTCCCGGATTTCCTCTTCGCTGATATCCTTGCCAAAACGATCTTTAGAAAATTCTTCTATAATTTTTGCCGCGCTCGATGGCCCAAGATCAGCAGAAATCAAAACATCTTCCAGCGCATCAAGCATATCCTGATCCAGTCTGGACTTTGTAATAATATCAGTAAGTCCCTTGCTCAGCTTGCTTGTAGACTTGCCAAGCCCCTTGGCCATACGGGAAAACCAGCCACCTTCAGAGGAATGATCTACATCGGGATTATCTTCATCCTCTACGCTCAAAGGCCTCTCCAGCCCTTTAATTGGCGTAGGAACGATATTCAAATCATCCAGACTGTTTGTATCAACTGTTGATATTTCTTTTATTTTATTATCGGATGTTCTGGCTCTCTCATCACGATCTTCAAGGGGAGTCTCTATTTCAAGATCACCTTTCCGATGCAAAAGCTTCTGCTCGGCTGCTTCTTCATCCTGCGTTTTGATATTCTTTTTCCTGCGCCAAAACACCATTATTCGTTCCTCATTTATTTATACAAAAAAGTATATATTTTTTGTGTGCAAAAGTCGCCTGCTTTCTTACGAAACACAGGAGCCAGTAAGCATTCCATCTTCTACACCGGTTGTTTGAATACGGATGAGTTTCCCCGTTTCATAGTTTTGAGTTAAAGCAACAGGCAGAAAAGTTTGTGTTTTACCAATCCCGCCTTTCTCGACAATAACGTCAAACTCTTTACCGACACTGCGCGCCAATAGCTTTTCCAGCAATTCCTCCCCCAGCAACCGCAGCCGCGCAGCCCTTTCCTTTCGTACAGGAACCGGCACTTGTTTGGGAATGCGGGCAGCGGGAGTTCCCTCGCGCTCCGAGTATGGAAACACGTGCAAAAATGTAACATCGCATTCCTCTACCAAAGCCAGAGTATTGGCAAACATCTCTTCTGTTTCCGTCGGAAAGCCGGTTATGATATCTGCGCCAAACACCATATCAGATCGAAGCGCCCGCGCTCGCTTGCACAAGGCAATAACATCCTCGCGCGAATGTCTGCGCTTCATGCGCTTTAAGATCATATCATCTCCCGCCTGCAAAGACAGATGCAGGTGCGGGCAAAGCTTTGGCTCTTCTGCAATTAACCGCCACAGATCATCATCTATTGCCGCTGGATCAAGGGAAGACAGGCGCAATCTTACCAGCTCCGGTACCAATTCCAGAACCTCGGAAATCATCGCCCCTAAAGTTGGTTTTCCTTCCAGATCCTCGCCGTACGAAGTCACATCAACGCCGGTAAAAACAATCTCGTTATAACCGCCTTTGGACAGGTTTTTCACCTGACGCGCAATTTGAGCCACAGGCACAGAGCGCGACTTCCCCCGCCCAAAAGGAATAATGCAAAAAGTGCAGCGATGATCGCAACCATTCTGGATTTGCAGGAACGCCCGCGACCGATCCTCATAGCCTTCGATCAAAGAACTATCCGCCCCTTTAGCAGCCATAATATCATGAACCAGAACCGCATCATCACTGCGCCAGCTCTCTAAATGGAGCTTTAAATCATTGCCAATGACCCTGTCCACCTCCTCCATAGAGGCATACCGGTCAGGATCAATCTGGGCACTACAGCCTGTCACAATGATAGTTGTTTCGGGATTTTGCTTTTTCGCCCGTCGTATAGCCTGCCGCGCCTGCCGCTCGGCTTCTTTGGTCACGGCGCAAGTATTAAAGATTATCGTATCACCACTCAGACCAGCTTCAAGAGCATGCGCCCGCATAACCTCGGACTCATAAAAATTAAGCCGACAGCCAAAAGTTTTAATTTGTGGTTCTGTTATTTTCTCACTCATGCAAAAGGCTTTTACAGAGTATTTAACGCGCCGTCAAACACGTACGCCACCGGCCCGCGCATCAATATATGCCCGTCGCTCTCGCGCAGCTCCATATGCAGTATTCCCCCGTCAAGCTCCACAGCAACCTTGTTATCCGTCAAGCCACGCCGCAGCGATGATGCAGTAACGGCACTGGCGCCTGAGCCACATGCCTGAGTAATCCCGCAGCCGCGCTCCCACGTTTTTTGCCGCAAATTGCCGCGATCAATAACCTGCACAAACTCAACATTAGTGCGATTGGGAAAGGCCTCGTGATGCTCAAAATAGCTACCCAGCATTTCCACATTAATATCAGCCAGATTATCAACAAAGAACACAAGATGCGGATTGCCCATATCAACCGCCACAGGATTGCTCACTGTATCATATGCCAGATCCATATCCTGCACAGAGCGCGGAGCTCCCATATCAACCTCAATCAACAGCCCTTCAACCTGACGACAATTTAAAATTCCGTCATTTACCGCAATAGAGCAACTTTCTTTGCCCAGATCAACCATAACTATATCCGCAATGCATCTCGATGCATTCCCGCAAGCGCCACTTTCCGAACCATCAGCATTAAAGAATTTTACCCGCACATCGGCGATATCGGAAGGCCCCATAACCGCGATCAAGTCACACCCCACCCCGCGTCTGCGATCGGAAATCTCAACCATCTCTTGCTCGGACAAAGATATCTGCTCCTTGCGCGCATCGAAAATCACAAAGTCATTACCCAGTCCATGCATCTTTTGAAATTTCATAGTTTTTGCCCTCTATATTTTTTAAACCACCAAGTCACAAAAACACTCTTCGTGACCTAGCGCCTTTGTGGTTTCATGTTTTCCTTGACATCTCCTCCATTCATGCATATTTTGGCGCAGATTTCCACTGACATCTGATTTTTGTCAGTGCCCAGGCACTTTCGAGGTGCAGGTACCCCGTGCTCGGCGAATTTACGCTCAGCGTGGCTGATTTGGTTATGAACAAAGGATTTTAAAACAGCAATGTTTGATTCACTAAGCGAAAAACTAGGCGGCGTTTTTTCAAAACTAAGGGGCAAAGCCTCTTTGAGTGAGAATGACGTGATGGCGGTTTCCCGCGAGATCCGCATAGCCTTGCTCGAAGCTGACGTTGCCCTGCCGGTTGTTAAAGACTTTATCACATCCATCAAGGAAAAAGCTGTCGGTCAGGATGTAATTAAAGGCATTAACCCCGCCCAGCAGGTTATAAAAATCGTTCATGATGAACTTGTCCGTATGCTGGGAAGCAAAAGCACGGATCTTGAATTTTCAACACCGCCTTGCGCTTATCTTATGGTCGGCCTGCAAGGTTCTGGTAAAACCACATCGACTGCCAAGATTGCCCGCCTTCTAACCAAAGAATATGGCAAAAAAGTCCTTATGGCCTCGCTGGACATTTACCGCCCCGCGGCGCAAGAACAGCTTTCCATCCTTGGGGAGCAAACCGGCGTAGCCACGCTCCCGATTATCAAAGATCAAAAGCCTCTTGATATTGCCAAACGTGCCATGGATACCGCCCGCAAAGAAGGCTACGACGTAGTCATTCTCGACACGGCTGGCCGCACAAGCATCAACGAAGAGCTTATGCAGGAAGTCGAAGAGCTTAAAGCCTTTGCCAAACCCGTTGAGACACTGCTCATCGCCGATGCCATGACCGGACAAGACGCAGTTAATACAGCCAGAACCTTTAACGAGCGCGTAGAGCTTAGCGGCATTATCTTGACACGCGTTGACGGCGATGCACGTGGTGGCGCGGCAATGTCCATGAAAGCCGTCACCGGCAAGCCAATCAAGCTTATCGGCGTTGGTGAAAAATGGGACGCTATTGAACCATTCCATCCCGACCGTATAGCAGGCCGTATTCTTGGTATGGGCGACGTTGTTTCGCTGGTTGAAAAAGCAGCTGCGAATGTCGATCATGCCGAAGCCATGAAGATGGCGAAAAAATTTAAAAAAGGGCAATTCGACTATAACGATCTTCTTACCCAGATTCGCCAAATGGCTAAAATGGGTGGTATGGGATCGCTTATCAAGCTTATGCCGGGTCTAAGCTCCATGGCTGGCAAGCTCGAAGAAGCCGGAATGAATGATGACCTAATAAAAAAGCAGGAAGCCATTATCCTGTCCATGACCCCTAAAGAGCGCGCTAAACCCGAACTGATGAACGGCTCTCGCAAAAAGCGCATAGCTGCCGGTTCCGGTACAACCGTTCAGGAAATAAATATCCTCGCCAAACAGCAAAAGCAAATGGCAACCATGATGAAGCGCATGCGCAAAATGGGCAAAGGCAACATGATGGGCATGATGAAAGGATTGATGGGCGGTAAAGCCGATGAGCTTGATATGCTGGCCGGAAGCATGGATCCCGACGCTTTAGGTGCAGATATGGCCTCCATATCAGATGAGAATGATACACCCCTTGGCCCGAACCCTTTTGCCGGAGGAAACGGCAGCAATCCACTTGCCGGAATGGGTGGCATGGGCGGAGGCTTACCCGGTATGGGCGGCTTGCCCGGAATGCGCGGTGGTACAAATAAAAACCGTAAAAAGAAGAAAAGATAATAAACCAATCACAAAAATATTTAAGTAAACGAAAGGAAAAATAACTATGGCACTATCAATCAGACTATCCCGCGGCGGACGTAAGAAACGCCCTTTTTACAGCATCATCGTAGCCGACAAGCGTATGCCCCGCGATGGCCGCTATATCGAAAAGCTGGGAACATACAACCCATTGCTTGCTGATGATAACGACAAGCGCGTAACTCTTGTTGAAGAACGCATCAAATACTGGCTTTCTCAAGGCGCAAAACCTTCCGAGCGCGTGGCTCTATTCCTTGGAAAAGCAGGAATTATCGACATGCCTGCACAACCAAATCGTCCGAAAAAAGCTGCGGTTGGGGAGAAAACACGTTTGCTTCTTGAAGAAAAAGAAGAAAAACGCAAAGCTGCTGCTGAAGCTGCAAAGGCTGCCGAAGAAGAAGCAAAAGCTGCTGCTGAAGCCGCCAAGGCCGAGGCCGAAGCTCCTGCCGAAGAAACTGAAGCACCAGTTGAAGAAGCAAAGGCTCCTGCCGAGGCTCCCGCTGAAGAGGAAAAGAAAGAAGAAGCTGCTGAATAATCAGTGCATCTGAATTTCTCTAAACACGAGATATAAAAATATGACCAGCTCCGACCCCACAAAGCGCATATGTATTGGCAAAATTGCTTCCGCGCACGGCGTTAAGGGGCTGGTCAAAATTGTACCTTATTGTGAAGACACCTCTCTTCTGGAAGGTAAACTCTACACAAGCGATAACCCCGAAGATCAAAGCTCCATAGTTATCTCGCTCAAAAATCCGCTCGGCAAATATATTCTGGCCTCTATCGAAAATATCAAAACACCGGAAGAAGCCCAAAAAGCAAAATATTCTTTATATATTCCGCGTGAAGCATTCCCGGAAATAAACGACGAGGGCGAATTTTACATCGAAGACCTTATCGGGCTGAAAGCTAAAACCCACGATCATGGAGATTTGCTCGGTCATATCAAAGCAATAGACAATTTCGGAGCGGGAGACTTGCTCGAAATCGCCCCGGCAGATGGCAGTGCGCCCTACTATGTGCCGTTTCATGATGATTATGTAACAGACATTGATCTGGAATCCGGTTATATTATACTAAAGAATACCGAGCTTTTCCGCATGTAACGTCCCAATTAAAAGGTCTTGATATGGATAAAATCACCACAGCTATATTTGACTTCGACGGAGTTATCGCAGATACGGAAACCGTATTTGCCCGTTTTGATTGTAACCTGATTAACAAATATCTGGAAATCGCGGGGGTTTCCACCACTGTAACACCACTCGATGTCCGCAAACTAGCCGGAGGGCCGGGGGAAGAAAAGCTTATAAAAACAGGAAAAGCCCTTGGAATAGACCTTACATCTTACGAAAAAGATTTCTCTGATGAGCGCAATGAAAAGCGAAAAACCCTGTTTTCCGAATACAGAACCTCCCTAGGTAAGAGCATAAAAGAATTAATAGAGAAACTGGGAAAAGATCACTGCGCGCTGGCGACAAACAAACTCGCTTACAAACTTGAGCGCGATCTTGAAAACATGGGATACGATGGCCTGTTTGAAACCATAATAACCAGCGACCCGCCAATGTGCCGCAAACCTGCTCCCGATATAATCATAGAAGCCATGAAGCGCCTAAACGCAAAGCCCGATGAATGCATCTATATCGGCGATAACATTAACGACATGCTCGCCGCGATTGCCGCGAACGTCACCCCGATTGGCTTTGTCATAGATGGCCTGGACAACGCGCCCAATCAAGCCCAAACCCTCAAAGATCATGGCGCTGTTATGGTTATTGATGACTTTGCAGAATTATTCCCTTATATAAAACAACATCATGTCTAAGAAAAAAGCCAAATGGCACGTCAATTTACTAACCCTGTTTCCGGAAATGTTCCCCGGCTCGCTTGGCATGTCTTTAAGCGGCAAAGCATTGGAAAACAGGGTGTGGTCATATAAGTGCATAAACATACGCGACTTTGGCCAAGGCGTGCATAAATGCGTTGATGATACTCCTTTTGGAGGTGGCGCAGGCATGGTCATGCGCCCCGACGTCATAGAAAAAGCCCTCCTTTCCGCAGGAGATCCGGGGCGTAAAATCTATATGAGCCCTCGCGGAAAATTATTAACACAAGATATAGTAGAAGAATTAGCCACAACACCAAAACTCACCATCTTGTGCGGGCGCTACGAAGGAGTAGATCAACGCCTGCTCGACGCTCATGAGTTTGAAGAAATCAGCATTGGCGATTATGTGCTCTCTGGTGGAGAACCTGCCGCCATGATCTTGATGGATGCGTGCATCCGCCTGCTTGACGGGGTCATGGGAAACGCTCAAACGCCGGATGAGGAGAGTTTTTCAAACGGTTTGCTGGAATATCCCCACTATACCAGACCGGCAAACTGGAAAGATGCAAAAGGTAACTTGCGCTCTATCCCTGATGTTCTGGTATCGGGTCACCACAAAAACATCGACGGGTGGCGCCTCGATCAATCCGAGCTAATCACCAAACAACGCCGCCCGGATTTGTGGAAGAGATACATAACGGGCAAAACTTAAAAAAATTACTTGTCTTTTGCTCAGGCGT
>JAGYOK010000028.1 GCA_018399685.1 Alphaproteobacteria bacterium
TTGAGGAACTTGTTTTGTCTTATTTCTAATCGAAACTACTATAAAGGAAAGTTTGGAAGGATAATTGGCGTCCCGTACGGGATTCGAACCCGTGTTGCCGCCGTGAAAGGGCGGTGTCCTAGGCCTCTAGACGAACGGGACGCAAGGGGTGGCATTCGTGCCTAAAACAGGTTGCTATATAATGGGTTCTTGGCCTAAAAAGCAAGTATTACTTTTCAAAAAAACGAAAAAAAATCATTTTTTGTACCAAAGATATGTAATGAATTTTTCTTTCCTTGTCTTTACCAAAATATAGAAAAACAATTATCGGGTTTTTTGATGCTTTATTTCTCGCATGCGCAGTGATATTCTGGGGGACTTCAAAGGGTTATAGGGATAATTATTTTTTTGGCGCGCAGGCGTTGAAATAAGACAAAAACTATAGGACAAAAATTCAAAAGCGAGGAACAAAAACAATGACAAACACGCGCGGATCAACTGATTCCTTGGCTAAAGCCACCAAAAGTGTTGCCGAGTTTTCAGGCCATAAAAGCTCTTTGGGCGCTGCGGGGTATCGTGAGTCGAGCGATGATCCCGAAAATTGTGAATTTTTGCATGATCCGGGACAAAGTATCGCGATTTCTCCAAAGCAGGAAGAGTTTGAAACCATATTTATCGGCGTGGAATGGGATAGTCGCAGAGTTGAAAAACCAAGGCGATTATTTGACAAGATTTTTAAAAAGGTCAAAAGGATCAAAAAGGTTGGTGTTGATCTTGATATAGGTTGTTTGTATGAGCTGCAAGACGGCACCCGCGGCTCTATACAGGCTTTTGGTGAAAAGTTTGGTGCTCTGGATGAGATGCCTTTTATCGTCTTGTCCGGCGACGAGCGCACCGGTGACGCAAAAGGTTATGACGAATATCTCCTGATTAAGGGTGAAAACTGGAGCAAGATCAAGCGGCTCTTGGTATATCTTTATATTTATGACGGTGCGCCTTCATGGTCTGATATCAAGCCGCGGGTTGTCATCGACGTTCCCGGAGAAAACGATCTTTATGTGACGCTGAAATCGCACAATGACAGTCTGGAAATTTGCGCTGTGGCCGAGCTTGAGAATATTCGTAATGGTATCAAGCTGACAAACCGGACAGAGTATTTCCCCGGTCACGAAGAAATGGATCGTGCGTTTGGCTTTGGTCTGGACTGGGAAGATGGTGTAAAGCCATAATTTAATTAAGTCATAGCTATTTAATAGGTTTTAACTCTGGAAAGTAAACAAGCCATCATGGATAATTCGCTTACCCTGTCTTTTTATGATGCCAGCATTCTTTCTATGGGAGCGCTGTTTTTAGGCATAGTTATGCTGATAAAAGGAGGGAACTGGGCGGTAGATTCAGCTGTGTATGTTGCAGAGCGATATGGCATATCGCCTATGGTGGTAGGTTTTACGATTATTGCTTTTGGAACCTCGTTGCCTGAGCTTATTGTTTCTGTTTTTGCGAATATTCAAGGCTTGCCCGGGATTGCGCTGGGGAATGTTATCGGCTCGAATATTGCCAATATATTGCTGGTATTGGGCTGTGCCTCGCTATTTGTCACGTTGAGCGCCCGCATATCCAAAGATTTGATCCGTGATCTGGGATTTATGTTGTTGGCGACCGCATTTTTGGTCGGGATATTATTCTATGGCGAAATATCCAGAGCAGTCGGGTTATTTATGTTGCTGGCTTTGATAGCGTATATGTTCGTGCAGTTTAAAACCTCTAATGAGGAAGATTTTACTCCTCAAGATCCTGAAGAAGCCGAGGTCTTCAAGAATGACTTTGTGGCTTATTTTACACTGTTTATAGGGCTGATAAGTATCGCTGTAGGCGCAGAGTTCCTTGTTAAGGGCGCCAGAGTTAGCGCAGGTCTGGTCGGCGTTCCTGACGCGGTTATCGCGTTGAGTATTGTGGCCTTTGGTACGTCCTTGCCGGAGCTTTCGACCAGCATTATTGCTGCGCGTAAGAAACAGGCCGGTATGGTTATTGGCAATATTATTGGCTCGAACGTGTTTAATATTCTTATGATTTTGGGCGTGAGCGCTATAGTAAAGCCAATTGAGCGCGGCAGCTTTTCTTCTCAGATGGTGTCGTTTGATGTATGGGTTGCTCTGGCTGTAGCTTTGGTCTGTAGCTTTGTCTTGTTGTTTAAAGGCAGAATATCAAGGGTTACCGGCGGGATATTTTTTCTTGCATATATCGGGTATAATGTCGTCTTGTATATGATGAACCTGACGGTTTAGTTTTTTGAAGTAAGATTTAATAAAAAGGCTCAAGTTAAATGACGGATATTTTTGATCCCACCTTAGACAATATCAAAGTTGAAATTTCCGATAACAAGGTTGAAAAAGGCGATGATATTAATATCACGGCCAAAGACCCGACGATGAAAAATATTATTATTGCTGTGGGCTGGCAGTTGAATGCGTTTGATGCTGATTCACTGGATCTGGATGTAAGCTGTTTTTTGTTAAACAAAAACGGCAAAACCCGCATGGATGAGGATTTTGTTTTCTATAACAACGCCAAAGACATTGATGAAGCGGTTGTTCATAATGGCGATAATCTTACTGGCGCCGGAGAAGGTGACGATGAGACGATCTCTATTGACCTGAACAAGATTTCTTATGATATCAGCAAGGTTATGTTTGTCCTTTCTATCTATCGCGGTGCAGAAAAAGACCAGCAAATGTCAAGTGTGCGCAATGGTTATATTCGCATGATTAATACTTCTAACGGGCAGGAAATACTCCGTTATGAAATTTCTCCTGACGTGGCAGGCTCAAAAGGGGAAACGGCGATGCTTGTTGCGTCTTTAAATCGGGAGGGGCCTAAATGGCATTTTGAGGCTGTTGGAGAGCTTGTCCACGGCGGTCTTGGTGCAGTTGCTACAGAGTATGATATTATCGTCCATGAGGGCTAGACCTCTGGAATCCTGATTTTCAGGAGTGCCTCTTACCCCTTCATACCCATGGTCATGCCTTTTTGTTCGACCTTAAATCCTTTTTTGCCGACACGTCCGCGCCGCCCGCGCCCGCCGCGTCTTTTATCAACTAGATGTTCCTCGATAAGATCATCAATGTCCGGAAATTCATTCATTTGCAAAGCGCCGATAATGTCACAGAAAAAAGCGGCTCCGCGCTTGTCCCACTCACCGATTTTGTCGTGATATATCTCCCCCCGGACAATCAGAAAAGCGCCCTGCCACAGCCCTTCCTTGTTTGGAACAAAGCGCATTATCATGATTTGCTCAGGGCCATCAGGGCCCATTTGGGGGCCGCGCTTTGCCCTTTTGTTTTCGCCATCTTCATCGTCGTTGCTATCATCATTTTGGCTATCGTCGATAGCTGGCTTTAATTCGGGATCTCTGTCCTCATCATAAAGGAGCTGGATTTCGGCCTCAACGTCGCTGGAGCCTGGGCCTACTCGCACTTCGGCGCTGCACATAATGCCTTGTTCGGGGTCATGCAAAAACCATGGGCGCGTCTCATAGGCACAAAGGCTGTGTCCCACTCCAAGCTGTTCCATTAGATCTTTGTATTCAATGCGCATTTTATATAATAGCGGTGTGTGTCAAAGTTATATCCATATACAGGCTACATAAAAGCTATACACAAGTAAAATATGAAGAACTTTTTAGGCTAAATAAAGTTTATCAATGTAGTTGTATAAGCTTTTTAAAGCATATTTGCCACGTTGATGGTGTGAAATATGCAATGTTAATTGATAGATACACAAAATTTATCATTTTACAACAGAGCTTGTTTTGTTAGTCTTTCGGGGTGTGTTTATATTTATAGGCTCATGCGGCTGTGAGTTGCGCAAATATTTTTATTTTTGGAAAGATTATAAAAGTGAAAAATACAGGACTTGTAATGAAAGTTGCCGGGAAGATTGTTTTTATGGCTGCTTTTTTGTCGGTATGTGTTCTGGTGTACGGTCTGCGGGGTACGCAGGCTCAGGAAGCGGTGGAAAATTCCAAAGCGGCTTATGAAGAAAGAGAATATGAAGTTACTATTAAGGGCGTGAATTTACTCATTGCAGGAAAGACAAAAATATTACTTTGGGGTGTAGAAAAAATTAATCCCAACGCGGCTGTATTTAACCTTAAAGCCAGAAACGCTCTTGAAAACAAAATCGGCGGTAAGCCGGTTTCCTGTACTACCCAGGCCAGAAAAGGTAATGTGATTAGCGCGCAATGCATTAACCACGCTGACGAAGATTTAAGCCTGTTCCTGCTTCAACAGGGGTTGGTAAGTGCGGATCGTACAGCTATTCACGGAAGCGTTTATGAGGGGCCTTATCTGGATGCAGAGCGCGTTGCACAGGAGAATAAGTACGGGGTATGGTCTATAAACGAGGATAGCTCAGCGTCTCCGGGAGACAAACAGACCGAAAACTTTATGTTTGGCGCATTCCTGCTGGTTGCTGTGTTTATTATGGCGCTGATTATATTGGGCTTTTTTGTTATGCGCGGTTTCGGGCGGGTGATAGACGTACAGAGCCGCTCCATTGATCTTGCCATGAAAGAGCGGGATTTAAGGGAAAAAGAAAAGCTTGTTATCGCATCAATGATTAATTCGGAAGTTAAAGAGAATAAAAGCAAGATTGAGGCTTATCTTATGGTTTATGAAGAGATGCTCCGTGATTTTTCTGATGAAGGCAAGGCTGCTATATACCGGAAGACCGGGGAAGTTATTCAAAAACAGCCAGCCTTGAGTCGTGTTGTGTTCGACGGGAACACGGATAAACTCGATTTGTTTGGTAGCGAGTTGGCCAGTAACCTGGTTCACTATTATGCGCGGATTAAGACTAATCCTGATTATATCGAATTCGCCGCGGATAAACCGAGTGCTGAAGCTAAAAAAATTATTGAACTCGCTGTAGAGAACGCAAAGAAGCTCGATGAGATATCCTCAACATTGTTGAAGAGCCTTTCGGATCATGAAGCATTGAGGAAGAGCTCAGACCTGTTATCTTGATGCCGCAATATACTTAGGGTTCTGGCTCTAAAACAAAGAGCCCTGACCCTTGCTCTGCGCGGTTTTTCGGGGAGTCTTTCTTGTCTTCGAGGGGCTTTTCGTTGTTTGCGTTATTTGCGCGCCCGCATATTCATTATTTTTAAATTGTAAGTTAATGCTCTGGCCGGGGGAAAGGGATTTTACTTTCGTTATCACGGAATTATCTTCCCCACGTATAACAACATAACCACGGGCTAAGATATTTTCGAAGGAAAGTATCTCCAGTTTTTCTGAAATATGGGTTAATCCCTTCTCTTTTGTTTTCAGGTGTTCATGACCCGCTCTTAATAGCTGCTCGCCCGCTCGCCGAAGATTATCGTTTTCGGTTCGGAATCGATCCATTGGGGGGCGAAGGTGGCTGGATGTACGTTCGAGATGGTGAACCTTTTTTGTAATAAGCTTTGAAAAAGAGCCATGTGTACGTTGGGAAAGTCTTTCTAGTATAAATCCCTTTTTCTCTAGTGTTTGTGCGGGGTGTATCAGGCGTACAGATGTTTCAAACAGTGCTTTTTGTGAGAGGCTCACAGCTTCCTTGATAGTATAATCCAACCGATCACCTTTGCGATCGATGTGTTGGGTTTTTAGTTCTATAATTCTTGCGGGGTCACCCAGTTTTGCGCTTAATGCATCTATTTTGTGCCGATATTGCTGTAATAAGCGTCCGGCAGCGTTTACAAGGCGTTTTTCGTCTTCAAGGATTTGTGCGCGCAGGTTCATGCGCACGGGAACGGCTATTTCCGCGGCTCCCGTAGGGGTTGGCGCGCGCCTGTCTGCGGCGTAATCCATCAATGTTGTGTCGGTTTCGTGCCCGATAGCCGAGATGATCGGGATGGTGCTGCTGGATGCTGCTCGCACTACGATCTCTTCATTAAAGGCCATCAGGTCTTCGAGAGAGCCGCCGCCTCTGGCAACTATAATTAAATCAGGTTTAAGATTTTGGTCTAAGGTATTAAAACCATTAATAGCTTTGGCAATTTCGTTGGCTGCGCCTTCGCCTTGTACTTTAACTGGCCAGAGCAGCACATCGCGCGGAAAGCGGTCTGCGAGGCGGTGTAATATGTCTCTTATGACGGCGCCGGTTGGAGAGGTGACAACGCCAATGCGGTTGGGTAGAAATGGTAGGGCTTTCTTGCGATCCGCGTCAAAAAGCCCTTCAGCTGCCAGTTTCTTTTTGCGCTCTTCCAGCATTTTGAGCAATGCGCCTTCGCCGGCCAGTTCCATAGATTCTATAATAAGCTGATAGCGCGAGTTGCCGGGGTATGTGGTCATCTTTCCGGTGCATATAACTTCTAATCCTTCTTCGGGGCGGATGGAAAGCTTCGATACTACGCCTTTCCAGCATACAGCATCGATAACCGCCTTATCATCTTTAAGGCTTGTGTACATGTGGCCGGACTTTGGAATTGACACGCGGGAAATTTCACCCCGCACCCGTACGCGCCCGTAATGCTCTTCCACCGTGTGTTTCAGCGAAAATGCAAGCTCCGAAACGGAGAATTCAGGGACGTTACTTTGCACCGTTTTTGCGTTGTCTTCATCAAAAAGCATAATAAATCCGTACGTTTTTCTATTTCAGGCCTAATTGGCCAAATAAGGATATTTAATGGCGTGTTCTATTGACATTATGTCTTAAAATTTAAGAATATCAAGGGGTAGTGCTAAACGCCCTTGTTTTTTTATCTGTGCGTGTTAAAAAAAGTCTCTTCAATAAAATAGATGCGCATTATTACCAAGGAGCAAAGAATATGAATATTTTGTTAGTCGGAGCAGGCGGCAGGGAACACGCACTGGCTTGGAAACTTAGGCAATCAGCACGTTGTGACGAGTTGTATTGTATTCCGGGGAATGTCGGGATAGAAGAATGCGCGACGTGCGTACCTATAAAAGCCAGCGAGATTGACAAAATCGTGTCATTTGCAAAAGAGAAAAATATTGAACTTGTGGTGGTCGGGCCTGAGGCTCCGCTGGTTGATGGGCTGGCCGACGCAATTTCGGCGCAAGGGATAAAGGTGTTTGGTTGTAGTAAGAAGGCCGCGCAACTTGAGGGGTCAAAAGGCTTTATGAAAGATTTGTGCGCCAAATATGACATTCCTTCGGCCAAATATGGCCGATTTACAGACCTTGAATCTGCTAAAATCTTTATTCAAGAGACTGGCGCGCCGATTGTCGTTAAGACTGATGGGCTGGCTGCCGGTAAAGGTGTGATTATTTGTAATACAACGGATGAGGCTATAGAGGCCGCTAGAGCTATGCTAGAGGGCGCCATGTTTGGCGATGCCGGTAAAGAGGTGGTTATTGAAGAGTTCCTTGATGGAGAAGAGATAAGCTACTTCGCTTTGGCTGATGGTAAAACCATATTGCCGCTGGCTTCGGCGCAGGATCATAAGCGTGTGGGAGACGGCGATACAGGCCCCAATACTGGCGGTATGGGCGCTTATTCTCCGGCTCACTTTATGACGGCGGAGCTGGAAGAGCAGGTTATCAATGAATTAATCGAGCCAACGATTGCAGGAATGGCGGCGGAGGGCTGTCCTTTCACAGGTGTACTGTTTGCCGGATTGATGGTAAAAGACGGGGTGGCCAAGCTTTTGGAGTATAACGTACGCTTTGGAGATCCAGAGTGTCAGCCACTTATGATGCGTTTGAATGGGGATCTGGTGGAAATCCTTGATGCTGCCGCGCAAGGGCGCTTGGATGAAGTAAAAGATCAGGTAAAATGGGCGGATGATGTGGCGCTGTGCGTGGTTATGGCGGCTAATGGATATCCGGCGAGCTATGAAAAAGGCTCAGTCATAAGCGGGTTTGAAAAAGCCAATGCGGTTGAAGGAGCGTACGTCTTTCACGCAGGTACAGATCGCAATGAAAACGGCGAAATCATTAGTGTTGGCGGACGCGTACTGGGCGTAACAGCTAAAGGCTCGAGTGTTGCCGAAGCGCAGAAACGTGCGTACGAAGCGGTCGACAAGATCAACTGGGAGGGTGGGTTTTGCCGCCGCGATATCGGCTGGAGAGCTTTGTAGCTGAGACCGTTTTTTGTTTGACTATACTTATTTGCGGCTGGTTAAACGAAAAATCTCTTTGCTATAGGGGTTTGATTAATAGGTTCTGAGATTGTTTCACGAATTATAGGTAATGACGGGGGTTATCGTCTCTTCCTAAAGAAATCCTTTAATATTTGCCCGCATTCTTCGGCGAGGAGGCCGTGGGAGGCTTCGGGCTTGTGGTGGCAGGTAGGTTGTTCATAAAACTTACCACCATGGAGGATTCCGCCTCCTTTGGGATCGAGAGCGCCGATCACTACGCGTCTTATCCGGGCAAAAGAGATGGCGGCAGCGCACATGGCGCATGGCTCTAATGTAACGTACAGCGTGCAATCCGTTATTCTCTGGGCTTTAGCGAGCTTGCAGGCCTCGCGTATGCATAAAATTTCCGCATGGGCGCTTGGGTCATTCAGCTCTAGCGTACGGTTGCCTTGAGCGCTCACAATTTCGCCATTTTTGTTGACTAATACCGCGCCAATGGGTACTTCTTCGCGTCTGGCGGCGCTCTTCGCCTCTTCCAAAGCGGCGCGCATAAAGGTATAGTCGTCATGATCGAAAGGATTTTCCATGGATGAAGATAAGCATAAAGGCGAGCGGATTGCAAAGGTTATGGCACGTGCGGGGCTATGCTCGCGGCGAGACGCCGAGAAATGGGTCGAGCAAGGGCGCGTGAAGGTTAATGGCAAGGTGATTGAGTCCCCAGCCTTGAATGTGAGTGAAGCGGATAAGGTCTTTGTTGATGATAAGATTTTGCCGCGGAAAGAGCAAACACGGCTGTTTTTATACCATAAGCCGCCGGGGCTTGTGACATCGCACAAGGATGAGCAAGGGCGAGAAACGGTGTTCGATCATTTGCCTGAGAACCTGCCGCGCGTGATTAGCGTAGGGCGGCTTGATCTGAATACTGAAGGCTTATTGTTGCTGACAAATGATGGCGAGCTGGCAAGATTTTTGGAGCTTCCTGCCACGGGATGGCAGCGCAGATACCGTGTACGCGTACATGGAAAGGTCAATGAAAAACGGCTGTTAGCCTTGAAAAACGGTATAACGGTGGAGGGCGTACGTTATGCTTCTATCGATGCGAAGCTAGAAAAGCTCCCTGAGGATGAAAAGCAGTTGAATGCGGGCGCGAATAGCTGGATTTCTATTACACTGCGTGAGGGTAAAAATCGTGAGATCCGCCGCGTTATGGAGGCTCTGGGGCTTAGGGTTACGCGCCTGATCCGCACGGATTACGGCCCGTTCTCACTGGGCAAGATGACGCGCGGCAGTGTTAGCGAGGTAAAATCCGATGTTATGAAGCATCAAATTGCCAAATATTTTGCCGGTAAGCAGGAGAAAGAAGGCTTGCCAAAGCCGCCGCTAAAGCCAAAAAATCGTAAAAGCGGGAAATCTTTTTCCAAAACTCCGCATAAACCTGCCCTTAAAAAAGGAAAGAATAAATGAAAATAGTGGCCGGTAAATATGGCGGGCGGCGCCTGATTGTACCCAAAAACCGCGATATCAGGCCAACTGGTGATAAAGTGCGCGGGGCTATCTTTAATATGCTCAGCTCCAGAGGAGCGATTGAGGGTGCGCATGTGCTCGACGCTTTTTGCGGAACAGGGGCTTTGGGGCTTGAAGCACTATCTCGCGGGGCGGAAACATGTGAATTTATTGACAAATCACGTACATCATTGGCTCTAGCCCGCGAAAATGCTGGGATTTTAGGTGAACAGGAGAGCGTTACGTACACACTGGGCGATGCTGGCAAGGTGATTAAGTCGCGATATAGGTGCGAATCGGCGCAGAGCGTTTCATGTGGCGAGGAAACCAATTCAGGAACTAAAAAAAGCGAAGGGAGAGCGTACAGTCTTGTATTTTTGGATCCGCCCTATGAAAAGGGTCTGATAGCAAGTACGCTATGCGCACTCAAGGATGTGAACTGCCTGTACGAAAATGCGTGGGTGGTGTGCGAGAGTGAAAGGAACCTGTCTTATAATGATGTTGATGGTTTTTACCTCGATCATGAAAAAGAGTACGGCATAACCAAAGTGGCTTTGTTGCAATATCGGGGATAGTGATGCTGAAAATATAGTATGAATCCTAAGAAATTACAGTGTAATTAATAAGCTACATTTTGTAATATTCGTATATTTATCAATATATTATATGTACGTATTAGCCAATAACACCCGTATATAAAAGTGCCAGTAAAGTAACCCCCAACACTACGCGATAGATGCCAAATACGGTAAAGGTTGCCTTTTTAAGGAACTTCATCATGGCAAAGATGGCAATTAATCCAGAGATAAACGAGAAGGCTACACCAACAAGTACATCTATTCCAAGTTGTGTACTTCCTTCTTTTATAACGTCAAGCCCTATGAGCAGGCCAGCGCCGGAGATAGCGACCATGGCAAGCAGGAGTGAAAAGTGAGCGCTCTCACTCCTGTTGTATCCAAGGAAGCGTGCAGCGGTCATGGTAATGCCAGAGCGGCTAACGCCAGGGATAAGGGCGAGTACCTGTGCAAGGCCGATGAGCGCAGAGTCCCTGTACGTCATTTGGCTGATGTCCTTGGTGGCTGTGGTTTTGGCGTCGGCGTACCATAGGACAAGCCCGAAGATAAGCGTCATCCACGCAATGACATGCAGGGTCTTGATCCAGTCCGGCTCGAAGAAATGAAGGGTAAATCCGGCAATGATTACAGGTATGGAGCCGAGCAGTACGTATAGCATAAGCCTTGCGTCCTTTGAGTTTGCTCTACCTGTACCTATATCCTTTAAGCCAAACAACATACGGACAACATCGCGCCGGAAATAAACCATTACGGCGAGCAGTGTTCCAACATGTACGGCAACATCCATCGCCATATTTTCCTTATCCCAGTTCGCGCAATGGTCGGTAAAGCAATGAAACAGGCCGAGATGGCCGCTGGAGCTGACTGGAAGAAACTCCGTCAAGCCTTGTATGATGGCTAGTAATATAATGTGGTATAAAATCATTTTTATAACTCTGGTGTGGGATTTTACTATAAAAAGGCGGGAAGCGCTGTTAAAATCGGCGCTATAAATAAGAGCTACTCCATAATAAAAGGAATGACAATGATTTATGTGTACGGAATTATTGGTTTTACACTCGGGTTTTCAGTCGGACAGGTGCTCTTGTTCCATATTTTGCGCGGCGTGAGCAAGGAAGAAATGCTGAATAATAAAAGCATACAGTTGAAGTATGGTCTTTTAAACTGGCTTATTGCGCTACTTTGCGGGTATGGTGGGATTGTCTTGTATCAAAGCTATTTGTGAGAGTATTCGAAGATTTTTTTAGCTCAATTTGTCTTTCGAGGCTTGTTTATAAGTAATTTGACATAAAGGATTGTTTTTTGTATTTGTACGCCCATATCGGATTTTAATTAAAAAAGGAAGTTTAAATGATAAATCATGGAATTGCTCTGAATGTTTCCGAAGATGATGAGGGTACTTTAGTCGCGGTTGTAACAACCGGTGATAATGAAGGAAATATCAAGCATACTATGCTTTCTGTGGAAGATATAAACGGCATTCTTGCGGATGAATATCAGGACATAGACGAACAAACTCAAGCGTTTTTAGAGCAGGTCTGTGACGAGCTGGAGGAGGCGCTGGACTCCATAGCAGAAAATAATTACCAGTTAATCAGTCACGCAAATGACTTTGTTCTGACAAGTGGAGAAATTCTGGGAGAAGTTTCCGAAGATGATCTTGATGTTGATGGCAGCCTTTGTGATACGAGCTTTGGTGATGTTTTCGGATCCGAAACCGAGGACGATCTGGATTTTGGCTATGATAGATCTGAGGAAGAAGTCGAAGAGCCTGAGGATTATAGCCTCTAAAGAGCAGATTTTATTAATAGTTGTTATTATAATGGCGTGCGAGAGACAAACGTACGCCATTTTTGTTTGTTTTCAATCATTGACATGAGCCATTAATCGTGCGGAAAGCCGTTTTTGTCAAAAATCCAGTCTTTGAAGGCAAACATGTATGGGTGGTCTTTGCGGTATAAAAGCCACAAATTGCGGTGGTTAAAGCGGATTGTTTGCATCATGGTAAGGAAATCCATGCGCCATGCCCCGTCTTCGAACACAAAATAAAAGGGGTGGCATTCACGATTTGCAAGGTTATAGCGTATTACGGCCAGTTTATCGCTCTTTATTGCCGTTCCTTTGCCGCAGCTCTTAATGCTAGATTCGCTTCTTGCCATCTGGCTGTTTGTGACGACCCACTCTTTTTTCCATTCGCGAGTGTCTTTTGTGTATATGGAAAGGTTAGGATCAGCATTGCGCTCGCTCATTGCCTGTACGTATAGCTCAAGAACCTGATGGAGGGAGAGACCTGTGATGTCTTGCGGTATATTTCCGGCCAGAGCTGTGCCAGTGCCTGCCGCTATAAAAACAACAGCAAAAATAAAAGAGCGCATACGGATAATCATAATGAATCCTTTCGTGTATGTAGTTACTTATTGCGACATAGTCGTCTCCGACGGCCATAGGCAAAAGCGTTTAGTAGTGTAGCTACATTGTAGCTTATATTATATATTTCGCAGCTACATTTGTTTTATATCAGAGCGTTAAGTTGCGTACGTTTTTACGCAGTTTGTTCGGCTTTTGGCCGGTAGGGGAGTCGTACGCTTACGGTCGTGCCGACGGCTACGGTTGATTCTATGTTCATGCTCCCGCCATGCATTTCCACCAGTTCTTTGGTTATGGATAGCCCAAGTCCTGTGCCCTCATAATCACGGGTGTACTCGTTTGATGCCTGCTCGAACGGACGTAATACGGAGGCGAGTTTATTGGGCGGGATGCCCACTCCGGTGTCGCAGACCTTAAAGCAGACAAATTCTTCGTGCTCGTAACATTCCATCCATACAGAGCCGCTCGCTTTGGTGAATTTAATCGCATTAGAGAGCAGATTGAGGAAAACCTGCGTCAGAGCGCGGCGGTCGCCGACAATAAGCAGATCGTCATGCTCAAATATCGGCATACGAAGGCGTACGTTTTCATCGTCGGCGCGGCCCGTAACCATCTCCATCGCGCGGTCAACAACGGTTTTGATCTGTAACTCTTCAGGATCAAGCACGTGTTTGCCAGCTTCTATTTTGGACATATCAAGGATATCGCTGATAAGGTCGAGCAGATGATGGCCGCTTTTTTTGATACCGGCGGCGTACTCAACGTATTTTTGGTTGAATATAGGCCCTAGCATCTGTGTTTCGATCATCTCGGAAAAGCCGATAATGGCATTTAGAGGCGTACGCAGCTCATGGCTCATATTGGCGAGGAAGCGTGATTTGGCGGCGTAAGCCTGCTCGGAAGCATCTTTCGCGCGGCGCAGCTCTTGTTCGTAAAGCATGCGCTCGGTCATGTCCTGCATAATGCCATATAGCGCGATAACCTCGCCGGTTTGGTCTTTTTCGCAGCGCCCTTCGCACATGACATAGCGTATGTCTCCGCCGGGACGTACAATCCGAAACTCCATGTCATAGCTTTTTTCCTCGATAATCGCACGCTGGAAAATCTGTATGACGCGCCCCAGATCTCGGCGGTGTACGAGATCGCCAAGCGTGTTGATCGAGGGGGTAAAGCGGTTTTGGTCTACGCCGAAAATGCGGAATATTTCTTCCGACCATGAAATTTCATCCTCACCGATCAGCCAGTGCCAGTGACCCATACGGCCAATAGCCTCGGCCTCTGAAAGCTGGCGCTCACGGTGTTCGAGGTGGGTTTGTTTTTCCTTGATATCCGTGATGTCGCGGCCACTGATATAGATTTTATTGTTGCTGGACGTACAGCGCCACTCCACCGAAAGCACACCATTATTTGCAGAGAATACGCGGCTTTCATAGGTGGAAAGTACAGGGTACTCAACCCGACCATCCTGAAGCACGTCGTCGATCATGTTGCGGATGTCGTTTTGCTCTTCGGGGTTGAAGAAGTCGTAAAAGGATGTTCCTATAAGCTCTTCAAGGTTTTTAGCGCCAGATAAAGCTATGAAAGAGTCGCTGGCGTGCAGAATATCGCCTTGCGGGTCGGTAACGATTTTTAAGTCTTTATTCATTGAGGCGAAGACTTTGTAATCTTCATTGCTTATGATGGATTCCTCAGCTTTTGCGGCGGTTGCGGCCAGTGTCTCGATACCCGGAGACAGGGCGCTTATGCGTGCTGAGGAGTCCTTGATTTTAGATATAAGGGAGTTTATGTCTTCGGATGAGCTGGTTTCCAGCTCGCTATGATCCATGGCGGAAATAATAAGGTACAGCCGGTTATCAGGCATGGACAGCCAGTCAAAATGAAACTCGGTCAAAATGCCGTTATCGGCGATGTGTACGTCTAGCGATCCGGTCGGAATCAGCGTCAGATCGCCGGTTTCATCCAGACGTTCGTTCAGCTCGTCAGAAAATTGCAGAATTTCAAGAATATGGTGGCGCGTGTCCGTTTGTATGCCCGTCAGCTCACAAAAACGCTCATTGGCGTAGATGATATAGCCTTCCTCACTAATCGCGCAGCGCGCAGCTTCGTCGGGCTTGCGTCCGGCGCCGGATTGAGCGGTTTCCTGAGGGTTTGTGTTATTTTTCAAGGACATGGGTCAAGTACACATACACGAGTAAAGGCGGAATAGATAATGGCTGTTTGCGAAAGCGTGGTTTATGAAGCAAGAGAATCAAGGGATTCTCAAGCAGTATGATAGGCCAAAGGGGGTGATTCTGACAAGTGATTTCTCATATTATAGCTTATATAGCTTATAGCGTGTTGTGACCCTAATTGATGGATAATTTTGAAGATGGGAATATTTTTTGTTGCAAAAGCGAAAAAACGGTGCTTTTCTTAGAAGGTTATGACGGTAGACACATGCAAATATTTCAGGATTGATGAGCGGGCATTTATAAATGCTCCGAGAGCCTGTGCATGTGCAGTAGCAGCGAACGCAGCAGCAGCCGCAGCGGCGGCGGGTGTCGCCCGCATATCATAGCCCATAGCGCGAGAAGCCGCGCACCTAAATAAGAAATTTCCTTAAATTCATATAACGATTAATCAGCTAGGGAAGCAGTGCGTCTTTTAAGCACTTATGCTCGTTTTTTGCTGATTATCGTGAAAAATAAAAGAGCAATTACAAAAATGAATATAATAGAAGAAACAAAACCGGTTAGCATGGAATACCCCGTTTTCAGTAATGTGCTGGATTACGCGAAGGCACGTACAGATGGCGCGCAAGAGGGTGTACGCGAAACATATGAGGACAAGCCGTTATTCAGCGCGGCTGTGCGCGGGCTTAGTCCTAATCCGGGTGCAGAGATGGTGCGTTATGCTTCTGGTAAAAAGGATATTATTAAGCTCTGTCAGGGCGAGAGCGAGCGTCCAACACCTGATTTTATATGTGAAGCAACAATAAATGCCATGCGCGAGGGCAAGACATTTTATGGTCATGCGCTGGGTAATCCAAAGCTGCGGCAGAGTTTGTCAGATTATTATGCCCGCATATACGGGCTGGAGATCGAGCCGCAGCGCGTTTTTGTGACAAATTCGGGTTCTGCGGCCATGCATTTGTCGCTTACGGCTTTGGTGGGTAAGGGCGATGAAGTCGTGGCGGTTACGCCGATTTGGAAAAACCTTCTTGGCTCTATCGAGTTGACGCAGGCCAGTACGCGGCAGGTTTCGCTGGACTATAACAGCAAAAATGACGAGTGGCAGCTTGATATGGACAGGCTTTTTGGCGCAGTTAACGAACGTACACGTGCGATCCTGCTAGTCTCTCCTTCTAACCCTACAGGCTGGACGGCAAGCCATGAAGAGCTGCGCGCTATTTTGGAATTTGCCCGTGAGCGCGGGATCTGGATTATTGCCGATGAGGTGTACGGGCGGCTTGTTTACGAGGATGTACGTGCGCCAAGCTTTCTGGATATTGCCCGTGATGACGATCTCTTGCTTGTGGTAAACAGCTTTTCCAAAAACTGGGCTATGACGGGCTGGCGTATGGGCTGGATCGTGGGGCCGAAGCTGGCAGAGGAGAAAATCGCCGATGTGGCTATGTACAACAATCTGTGCCTTCCCGATTTCCCCCAATATGGCGCTATGGCTGCTTTGGAAAAGGGTGAGGATTTTATCGCCGAGCAGCTTGATTTGTGGCGCTCTAACCGTGATCTGGTGGCAGAGCGGTTCAAGGAAATGGGAAACGTACATATGGCTTTCCCGAAATCCACCTTCTATGCGTTTTTTAAAGTTGAAGGCCATGAAGATTGTGTAGAGCTGGCGAAAAAGTTGATTGACGAAGCCGGTGTGTTGCTTGCTCCGGGGAGTGCTTTTGGTTCCGAGGCAAGGGGTTATATGCGCTTGTGCTTTGCGGTTTCGCGTGAGCGGCTTATAGAAGCGCTGGATCGAATCGAAAGATTTTTTTGAAGGGATAATTGTAGACCTTATTTGTCACCTGAGATATCTTATTTGTCTTATTTGTAATCCGCGATACTGACGGATGCTGGGGAAGGTTTTTTGCTTTCTTTCGGCAAAGCGTGCTATAGCCTTATATATGGTTATTTGCCATACAAACGGGGAAAATGAACGAAGAGTTTCAAAAAAACAGTGTGGGGCGGGAATGCCAAAATAATGGGCAGGGGCTTTTATCGCCGAAAGATGCGGTGGAATTGCTCGAGGCTGGCGTACCGCTAGAAGAAGCGCTGATATGGCTGGATGTTGATCAATGTCACTTTATGCCCCGCGTGGACGATAAAGGCGAAAAGCCGCTTATCAAGACCGGATTTCCCTCTTATACCGCGCCATCTGGCGGGCGGCTGGTTTTTTCTCTTGAAGAAATGGAATCTGTCCAAAAGGCCGGGGAAAAAGTGATTTTGGTGGTAAGTCTTGAAATGCTTGCTTCGCTTTATGAGCGTAGTAAAGAACTCGATGGTGCAATAATATTGTGTCCTGAGACAAAAAAACTGCGGAACAGTTATCATTATAGTCATTTATTGCAACTTTCCATTTTCTTTAAATCTTCATTGCTGGATGGTTCGGTTAATCCGCAGATAACTCTGTTGAAAGGCCAAAACAAAATAGAAATGCCAAATGGGCGTAAGTTAAATGAAAGAGATTTTGTTACAATTGATCCTATATCTGGCAGATTGTGGGACAAAGAATTGCCCTTTCTTGTGCCGGACGAAGATACTCAAAGATTATCAGAGTTATTGTGTGATCTGACGGGTACAACAGAAAAAACATGTATAGCAGGGCATGTGTTTTATTGGTGCGACTACGTTAATATATTGAGATACAAAGAAGACACAAAAGAGGATATATCCGTTGGTTTACAGCGCACTGAGATGGAATGTAGCATGCATTTGCGGGATCAGGACAAAGATTTTTTTACGAGTTTAAGTAAAGGGGCAATTCCTGCTTCTCTAAGAACATGGGATCTTGGCGCTTTTAATGGTTTGATGCAAACTAATTACCGCCTTCCTGATCTGCATAATTTGCGTAATTTGTTGCCGGAAGAGTTTAAAAAGGCTCTGGATCAAGGCGATGAACATAAGCTTGGCACACCATTGTTTAATATGTGGAAGACGCTCTATCAGCATCAGTTGAAAACGGCTTTTTTGAATAATACCGAGGAAGTGAAATCTTGTGAGCACGAAATCCGCATTATCATTCCATCTGTGAGAACGCCGGAAGAGGTGGCGCGCTTCAAGGCGATGGTTGAGGAAGTAACGCCGGAAGAGTTCAAAGATAAGGTTAAGTTCGGGGTTATGATGGAGACGGAAGAAGCTCTGGAGAATACCCGCGATATTGCAAAGATATGTGATTGTTTGTGCTATGGCACAAATGATTTAACTGCGGATGTAACGGGGCTTGGCCGTAGCGTGCTGGATCATTCGGAGTGGATGAATGAACGCGGCTATAAGGGGTGCAGCCCGTTTGAGTGCTTCGTGCCGGAGGTATTGGAAAAGCTGGGAAAAAGCATCCTTGAGGCGCGCGAGGTTAAGCCGGATATCGTGATTAATATCTGCGGGCATCAGGTGGCCGGGCATGATATTGATTCTGTTCTTGCGGTGCTGGGTATGGGCGTGGATATGATTACCGTCCCACCGACCGAAGAGCATTTTAACCGCGCCCGGCTGTTGGTTGCACAATATGAGGCGCGGATGAAACCGGGGCTATCACTTTATGATATTGACAATATTGATAGCGAGCCAGATTTATTCCTGAAATATGGTTAGACTCATAACCGGATAAATATGCCATTTAATATCAGTTACTCATAGTGCGCCGCACAACAATAAGTGGTTCTTAACTTGTTAATTCGTCTAGACCTTCCAGATATTTGTGACTAGTATCTGCCGTAATTTCCTATACCTACACCGTTGTAGGTGTGGATGGAGATACGCTTTAATTCAATTACGGGTGAATCTAAATGACCAAGACCAAAAAAGACCTTGCTTTGTTGCTCGATAACACACATAAGGCGCTTCCTTCCAAAGCTCCTGCCAGTATGAAAACGATGCTGGATATCATGGCGGATAAAATCACGCTGGATGATGTCGAGTTTTTTGATGCAGATATCCTGAGCCAGTCGGCCATATCGCATTGGGAAATGGCAAAGAGCCACAAGCAAGGCGAGCCGCAGTTATCGACTTATTGCCCTTATGCAAAGGACAGGAAATGCTATAAGACTGTGGTCGATGTGGTTATGGATGACATGTCTTTTCTGGTTGATTCGGTCGTTGCAGAGATCAACAGTCACAATCTTTTGATAGCAGTTGTTATTCACCCTTATGCCTATGTTTCCTATGACAAAGCCGGAAAATTTCAGGATATCTCCGCAGAGGAAAAAGAGGGTTATCAGCGCCAGTCACATATCCACTTACAGATAAACGGCAAGTTTACGCAGGAAGCCGGAAAAGCTCTTGAAGAGGGGCTGTACGAGGCTTTAAGCGACGTGTCTTATGCCAATGCTGACTGGGAAGGTATGCTGGTGAAAATGCGTGAAGCATTAGAGGCACTGGCGAAAGCCAATACAGGCCATTCAGCAGAAGAAATGCAGGAGCACTGCGCTTTTCTGGACTTTCTGCACAATAATAATTTTACCATGCTGGGCTATCGTGAGTACAAATTTGCAAATGGCAAAGGTGCGGCGGTCAAAGGAAGCTCTTTAGGGCTTCTTCGTGACGAGATAAGACCCCCATATTTTGACGAGGAAGGGGAAGGGTTCCCCCGTAATCTGCAAGAAATAAAGCAAGAATTGCCGCCGGTTTCTATTTCAAAAACCAACCGCCTTTCCACGGTGCATAGAAGCGTTCCCATGGACTGTATTACGATTAAAACATATGACGATAAGGGCAATGTTACAGGGGAAAAGCTGTTCCTTGGCCTGTTTACTGCGACTATGTATTCCCGCTCTTTGAGTGATATTCCGTATTTGCGCCAGAAAGTGGCGAAGGTTATGGAAGATTCCGGCTATATCAAAGGATCGCACGACGCAAGATCCTTGCGCCACGTACTAGAGAAATATCCGCGCGATGAGCTGTTCCAGATAGAGGCTCCGGAACTTTTGAAAATAGCCAGAAATATCGCCAAGCTGCAAGAGCGCCAGCGTATTTCGCTGTTCATGCGCAAAGACATTTTCGGCGGGTATATCTCTTGTCTGGTGTATATTCCAAGAGACCGTTTCAGCACTGATCTGCGCATAAATATCCAAGGTATTTTGGAAGAGGAAACCAACGGCGTTTGCACAGACTTTTATACGAATATGGATGATTCCGTGTTTACGCGGGTGACTTTTGTCATCAGCATTGATAAATCAGCGCCGCCGGAAATCGTATCGGAGCGCATTGAAAAGCGACTTAGAGAAGCAGGACAGACATGGCTGGAACGCTTGACGCGAGCCTTGATCGAGGCAGGCTATGATGAGCAGGGGGTTGTGACATATAGCCAGCGCTATGCCAGTGCTTTTCCTGTGGAATACACATTTAACTATCAGGCGCGCCAATGTGTGTTTGATATCGAAAAAATAGAACAGGCGATTGCGCATGAATGTGTCGCTCTGGATTTATACCGCCCGTCCGGGATGGGGCAGGAGCGATTGCGCCTGAAAACCTTCCATCCTGATAGTCAGGCGGCTTTGTCGGATGTGATGCCTATATTAGAGAATATGGGCTTGCGGGTTGTCTCGGAAATCCCCTATGAGATTAGGATAGATGACGGGGAAGCTTCTTTGTGGATTCACGACTTCTTGCTTGAAACACCGGATATTGAGGGCTTTGTCGATATTGATGCTGTGAAGGCAGATTTCGAATGTGCGTTTGAAAAAGCATGGTGCGGGAAATCCGAAAATGATGAGCTTAACCGCCTGATTTTGGCGGCGGGCATAAACTGGCGCGAGGTCATGATTTTGCGTACTTATGTGCGTTATATCAAGCAGCTTGGTTTTCCGTTCTCTCTTAGCTATATCGCGGAGGCTCTTGCTTCTTCCCCGAAGGCGGCGCGGGTTCTGGTTAACATGTTCAAGGCCTTTCACGACCCGTCCGGTGTTGCTGATTCAGATGCTCTTATCAAAAAGCACAGGAAGGCGATGGAAGAAGAGCTGGGTAAGATCAGCTCAAGCGATATAGACCGCATCTTGCGCGCGATTATGAGTGTGGTTGAGGCAACTGTTCGCACGAACTATTATCAGCTTGATGATAAGGGCTGCGTGAAGTCCTATCTATCTATGAAGTTTGACAGCTCTAAAATCCCATTTATGCCAAGGCCGGTGCCATACCGCGAGATATTTGTTTACTCGCCGCGTGTTGAGGCGGTTCACTTGCGCGGGGACAAGATTGCCCGCGGTGGTTTGAGATGGTCTGACCGGCATGAAGATTTCCGCACCGAGGTATTAGGCCTGATGAAGGCGCAGATGGTAAAGAACTCTGTGATTGTGCCGATGGGATCGAAGGGAGGATTCGTTGTAAAAACGCCAACCAACTCCCGCGAAGAATTCATGAAAGAAGGGATTGAGTGCTATAAAACATTCATCCGCGGTCTGCTTGATATCACGGATAACCAAAAGGGCAAGAAGATCATTCCGCCCAAGAACGTTGTCCGGCGTGACGGAGACGATCCTTATCTGGTTGTCGCAGCGGATAAGGGAACGGCTACGTTTTCCGATATTGCCAATGGCCTGTCACAGGAATACGGCTTTTGGCTGGATGATGCGTTTGCATCTGGCGGCTCGGCTGGCTATGACCATAAGGAAATGGGCATTACTGCACGGGGTGGCTGGGAATCGGTCAAGCACCACTTCCGCTTGCTGGGGCATGATACGCAAACACAGGCATTTGACGTGATCGGCGTTGGTGATATGGGTGGGGATGTATTCGGTAACGGAATGCTTTTATCCGATAAAATCCGCCTTGTCGGTGCGTTCAACCATATGCATATTTTTTGTGATCCTAACCCGGATATGGCAAGCTCGTTTAAAGAGCGCAAGCGCCTTTTTGGTAAGGTTGCAGGCTGGGGAGAGTATGATACAAGCCTGCTTTCCAAGGGCGGTCAAATCTATAGCCGCAGCGATAAAGCTATTATCCTGACCAAGGAGATCAAAGATCGTTTCGGCCTGCAAAAAGATAAAGTTGCACCGGAAGAGCTGATTAATGCGATGCTGAAAGCCAAGACCGATCTGTTGTGGTTTGGCGGTATTGGAACTTATATCAAGGCGACCAGTGAGACAAACGCTCAAGCCGATGACAAGGCCAATGATTCGCTTCGGGTGAATGCATCGGAAGTGAATGCCCGCGTGATCGGGGAAGGGGCTAATCTCGGCGTGACATCGCTTGCAAGGGTTGAGATGGCAGAGTGCGGCGTTTCGCTGAACACTGATTTTATTGATAACTCGGCTGGTGTGGATTCGTCTGACCATGAGGTGAATATCAAGATTTTGCTTTCCGATGTTATGAGCCAAAAAGAGCATGACATGGATATCAAAGCGCGAAACGAGCTGCTGGAGAGTATGACCGATGAGGTGGCCGCGCACGTTCTTTCACATAACTATCATCAGGCGCAGGCTATTTCCATGGCGCAAAGGCAGGCATTCGAGTCGCTGCCGGAGCATGAGGCTTATATTGAATATATGGAACGCACGCAAGGTCTGAGCCGTGAGCTGGAGGGCTTGCCTGATAAGAAGACGGTGCAGCAGCGCGCGCGCGACGGCAGGGGTTTGACGCGCCCAGAGCTGGCGGTATTGCTGGCTTATGCCAAGATCAATCTGACCAAAGCTTTGCTTCAATCGGACATTCCCGATAATCCGAAAATGGATTACTGGGTGCTGGATTACTTCCCGAAAGTTCTGGGGGAGCGTTACGAGAAGGAAATCCTGCGGCACCGCCTCAAGCGCGAGATTATTGCTACAAGAATTGCAGGCTCGCTTATTGACCGGATGGGGCCGACCTTCATGCAAACGGTAAGAGACAAGACTTCTGCCGGTGTTAAGGAGGTTATGGAAGCCTATCTGATTGCCCGCGATGCTTTTGGTATACGCCATATGTGGGGCGACCTTGAAGCTAATAGCGCAAATATACCTGCAAAAGCCCAACTCAAAGCCATGCAGGAGATTTCTTCTTTGGCCGAGCGCGGTATCCTGTGGTTCCTGACAAGGCTGGGGCGCGATATGGACATCAGGGAAGATGTTAATGAGTTCCGCGAGGGGATCAAAGAGCTTACTGCAAATCTTGAATCTTTGACCACTGACACCCTTGGAGCGCTGCTTGCAGAGCGTAAGGCAGAGGCAATCACTAACGGAATTCCAGAGCCGCTTGCGCGCGAAATTGCGTTTATTCCGGCGCTTTCTTCTGCTTGTGATATTATCCGCATGGCAAGGGAACACGGCATTGAGCTGAAAGAAGCGGCGCGGACATATTATGAAGTTGGCGAACGCTTCCATGTTTATTGGCTGCGCCAGAAGGTGCGGTTGCTGCCGCGTAAGAACCAGTGGCAGGCCGAGGCCGCTAACGGGTTGCTGGATCAGCTTTACGGCTCTCAGGCAGGGATTACTACGCGCGTGTTGAGGGATGTTGGCGATGCGCAAGGCACATTGTCAAAAGGCCAAACGCTGGTGGATCTTTGGATCGAAGGGCACAATACGCGCTTTGCGAAGGTTGATGCGCTGTGCGCGGATCTGAAGTACTCGGAAGCCTTGGATTTGACGGTTTTGACGGTGGCTGAGCAGCGATTGCGCGCATTGCACGGAGCTTAATGGCTTTTGATATTTTCATTTTAGGTGCGTTGCTGCGTCGCTTACGTAGGTTAACTACGTTACGCTTCTGGCTCCTAACCAAAATTCAAATTCTCTTCGCTATCCGTGTAGCTTCTATCGTTTGGCTTTGTTTTTTGGGCCCTAACCCTAGGGTTTCTCCCGTTTCTCCCTGTTTTGTCTAGTTTGTTTTAACATTTTTTTTATTTTTATAGGCTAAATTTTTGGCCAATTCT
>JAGYOK010000029.1 GCA_018399685.1 Alphaproteobacteria bacterium
ATAAGTGCGCCTAAAATAAGAAAAACCTTACAAAAAAGGGTGCTTTCTCGCATGGGTGGATCAAAATGCACGCCTAAACCACCTCGTAATCACATAGATCTTTGTAAATCACACTTTATGCAGAGGTCTCTATTCATAAGAAAGTTTCGGTTTTTTATTATTTTTTGTTAAATGAAATTTTTTAAAGATTATATAAATATGTCAGGTTGCTTGATTTTTTTTGACTTTTTCGAAAAATTCGCTATAACTCACTTGCAAATTTCGTTAGCAATCAAATTCAAGCGCCAGAGGTTTGCACCATGTATACAAAAATCAAAAAAATTAAAGACCCCTCTAAAATTCGTGAAGCCCTCACCTTTGACGATGTTTTATTGCTTCCTGCCGCCTCCGAGGTTCAACCAAATGAGGTTGATACAGCCACCTATATAACGCCGGAGATTCGCCTCAACATACCCGTGATTTCAGCGGCAATGGATACGGTTACAGAAGCCGAAATGGCGATTGCCATGGCGCAAAATGGCGGTATCGGCGTGATGCACCGGAATATGGACATTGAGCTCCAAGCGCAGATGGTGCGCAAGGTAAAACGTTTTGAATCCGGCATGGTTCTTGACCCTATTACCATTAGCGCAAATGCCCGTCTCGGCGATGCGTGGGATCTTATGAATAAGTATAATATCTCTGGCTTTCCGGTTACCGAGCATGACGGGCATCTGGTTGGAATTCTTACAAACCGTGATGTGCGTTTTGCCGATGATGAAGACCAGCCTATCAGGGAATTGATGACAACGGATAATCTTGTGACGGCCTCTGTAGGTATAACAAAAGAAGAAGCCAAAAAGCTCCTTCACAAGCACCGCATTGAAAAATTACTGATTATTGATGATAAAAAGCGCTGCATTGGTTTGATGACGGTCAAAGATATAGAAAAATCCAAGCTTTTCCCAATAGCAACAAAAGACTCTAAAGACCGCCTTCGCGCTGCCGCGGCTGTCGGAACCGGTGATTTTAACGGTGTTGAGCGCACGGAAGCCCTGTATGAGGCCGGACTGGATCTGGTAGTTGTTGATACTGCGCACGGACACTCGCGCGCTGTTCTTGATACTGTGCAAAGAATTCGTGCCAACCATCCAGATTTGCAGATTATGGCCGGTAATGTTGCAACCGGAGATGCGGCTCTGGCTTTGATCGAAGCGGGTGCAAACTCTATCAAGGTTGGTATCGGTCCTGGTTCCATTTGTACAACGCGGGTTGTTGCCGGAGTTGGCGTGCCGCAGCTTACCGCAATTATGGACGTTGTCGCCGCTTGTAACAAAAGAGGTGTTCCGGTTATCGCAGATGGCGGGATCAAATATTCCGGTGATTTTGCAAAGGCTATCGCGGCTGGTGCAAATGCCGCCATGATGGGCGGGGTTTTTGCCGGAACCGACGAGGCTCCAGGTGAGGTCATTTTGTACCAAGGGCGCTCCTACAAAGCATATCGCGGCATGGGCTCTGTCGGCGCTATGGTAAAAGGCTCGGCAGATCGTTACTTTCAGGGCAATGTGAACCAATCCAACAAACTCGTGCCCGAAGGTATTGAAGGTCGAGTTCCTTACAAAGGCTCTATTGGTAATGTAATTCACCAGATGGTTGGAGGCTTACGTGCTTCTATGGGATATACTGGCTGTGCAACGATTAACGAGATGCGCGAGAAAGCAGAATTTATCCGCATGACTGGAGCGGGCTACAAAGAATCGCACGTCCATGATGTTACAATCACGCGTGAAGCCCCTAATTACCGAACAGAATAATAATAAAGATAAGTTATTATTTTTGCTTTATTTTATTTATTAGTTCGCGCCCTGTTTTTTTGTAACGGGGAAACACTAAATCCGCTTGCAATATTTATAAAAGGCGGCATATTAGAATGCTGTTTCACAAAATGATTTAGTTTATGAGGATAATATAATGAACAAGTTTTTATTGACTTTGGCTGCCGTAGCCCTTGGTGCTGGCTCTTTTGCTGTTACCGCTGTTTTCGCAGATAATCACGGCGAAATGGAAGAGGCTGCTCCGGCTGCTATAGAAGAAACAACTGAAGCTCTGGAAGAAACTACTGAAGAAGCTGTTGAAGAAGTAGAATCTATGCACGATACTGTGATGGAAGAGGCTGAAGAAGCTGTTGAACCTGTTGCTGAAGAAGCCGTTACCGAGGAAATGGATGACTCCGTTGCCGAAGAAATGGACGAAGAAGTGGCTGAATAAAATACTGCGCATTAATCGCGATTAGTTGGTTATTGTACTTATGACGCAAATATCCCCCGACATTTTTCATGATGCCGGGGGTTTAATTTGTGTTATTTATTGGATTTCCGGCGCGGATTCCTGATCTCGTTGTTTAGTGAAATGCGGATTTCTAAGTATAACTTCGCGAACAGCAATAAAATCTATTGGCCTGAATTCAGTGGTTACAGCTTCCGCGAACTCACGTTTTGCCGATCCATCCTCTTCCGGAACATGTTTATTGCACCAGCTTGGAAAATGCATTAAATCCTTTGATGAACCACGGTTAAAAAGCTTATCGAGCATTCTGGCAAACTCCGGTTTATCTGCACGAATCTTCAAGACCTTGCGCGCTATATCGTTAAAGTATGCGTTTTGTACAGGCACTCCGATATTCAACATAAACGCTGGTTCATAACTTTTTTGTAACCCGCGTGAGCCTTTATGCCAGTCTTTTATGATATCATGAACAACATCCGAATCTATCCCACCCATAGACAGGCTCATTTTTTCGTTTATGCTGTTTCGTTCATCATCAGAGATGTACGAACCGCGAATAATGTGGTTAATCGCTTTCATGAATAATTCCGGATTTCCCGAGCGCAAAGACTCCAAAGCTTCACGGACTGCCACATACTCTTGCTCGTAGAGAAAGCCTGTACCATTTCCAAAGTTAAAAATGCCATCTACTATACGCCCAAAATGTCGGTTTTTATAGCTTTCTGGGCGTCTTATGTCTTCGATCATTTTTTTCCTTTAAATAATATTTTTTCTTTTAAGCATTTTACTTAGCAATTATTAAAAAAGAGGAAACTTGTCTCATTTTTTAATTTAGATTGTCAAGTTTTCCCTGCTCCTGTAAGAGTATGCCTCATGAAACCTGCATCGAGAATTAAAGCAACAATCGAAATACTGGAAGGCACTCACCTTTCACGCGTGCCGCTAAACAAGTGTGTTGGCGATTATATGCGTGTGCGGCGATATATCGGCTCTAAAGACCGGAGCAATGTTGCCGAGCGTATATATGATATTGCCCGCTGTCATGCGCGCCTTGGCTGGTGGCTGGAGCACACCGGAACAAAAGACACGCCCCGCAACCGGGTTATTGCCTGGGTGATACTGGGGGAAGGTGCTGATAAAAAGCGGCTGGAAGATTTGTTTGACGGCTCAAAATACGCGCCGGAAACTCTAAGTGACGAAGAACAGATTTTTGCTCAAAAGCTTTTTGGGCAGCCTTTAATCCGCAAAGATATACCTGAAGCTGTGTGCGTAGAGTGCCCTGCTGATTGTGAAGAGCGCTTGCGAGCTCGTTTTGGTGAGGACTTTTCCGCCGAAATGATTGCAATGCTCGAACCTGCAACGCTGGATTTACGTGTAAATACATTTTTGGCCGACAAAGAAAATGTCATAAATTCTCTTGAGGCTGACGACGTGAAAGTGGTTGGGGGAACGCTCTGCCCGTGGGCTGTACGCTGTGATAACAAAGCCTATCTTTCCCGCACCAAAGCCTTTACCAAGGGCTGGATTGAAATTCAGGATGAAGGCTCTCAGCTTATTGCGTGGCTATGTAATGCCGAGCCTGGTATGCAAGTGATGGACTATTGCGCGGGAGCCGGAGGGAAGACACTGGCTCTGGCCTCTGCGATGCAGCGTAAAGGGCGCATTGTTGCCATGGACACTGATGAACGGCGGCTTGAGAATGGACGGAAACGTTATCGCAAAGCGGGGCTGGCAGACATTATCGAGGTTCGCGCGCTCTCAGACGAAAAGCAACGCAAGTGGCTCAAGCGTCAAAAAGGTAAATTTGATGTTGTTCTGATTGATGCGCCATGTAGTGGCAGCGGCACATGGCGGCGTAATCCAGATATGCGCTGGCAAACTTTTGGCCCTTCGTTAGAAGAACTTATAGAGGTTCAGGCGCAAATCCTTGATAATGCCTGTAAATGTGTAAAGCCCGGCGGGAGGCTTGTATACGCTACATGTTCTTTATTTGCCGAAGAAAACGACGATCAAATAACGCGCTTCCTTGAAAACCACCCGGAATTTGAGGTTGCCCCCCTTGATGAAAACCTGAAGATCGGCTCTCCTTACATGAAGCTAAGCCCTATGCGCCACAGCACAGACGGGTTCTTTACGGCGGTTATGGTGAGGAAGGAAGAGCTTGATTAGGGTCAGGATCTAATTTTCGAGTGCAGAAAATTCACATTTTCTTAAAAGGTGAGCTTCAAACAATCTGTTGCTATCCAAAACACAGTAAATTGCCTCGACCACGTTAGGCACAACCACCTCGACATAATCAGGAAAGTCTCTGTCCATTTCATTTTCTGGACAAATTATTATACCGTCTATGCCTAAAAAGTCAGAAAATTCGAGGTTCTTTTCCGTGTCCTCAACCATTACAGTGCCTTCCCCGCGGCGTTCCGGATGGATAAGGTTTGGTGAAACACCAGCGCGATCCAAGGCATACTCAAACATATCTACGCCTTTATTTTTATTAACTGGAACGATATCTTTTGTAAAAATATTATGCTCATTAAAATGATCTTCGATTTTCATTTCATTACTTGTAAACTGAGCCCAGTTCAAGTTTCCATGCGTGAGCATGTAAACTGGTATTCCCTCATTCCTAAGCGTCTCTAACCCGCGTATAAGATCTTCGTTTGGTGTAAAGAATCCTCTCTGTGTCAGCTTTTCAAGATGGTCATATTGAAATTGTCTGAATTGTTCTTCATTTAGATTATACGCTGCTGCTATACCGTCCAGAGATGCACCTGTTTTTCTACGGCTCTCAACCATCATTTCTATAAAATCAGCACGCTTTAAATCAGGAAAATAATTTTTTGCTGCAAAATATGCGGCCAGCCCATGTAGCTCTCTCGACCATTTAGGTTCTTCAAACAACGTATTATCATTATCGAACATTACCCGCTCTATACGATAGGGGAATTGGTAAGGGTTATCCGGTGTATAGATATGTGCCATAAACAGCGCTCTTTTTTCTTTTGTCGCTGCTATTATATAAGAAAAAAGTTAAGTAAATGCAAATTTACTTAATCTTATCTTTAATTACCGTTACTTAGGGAGCATCAATCCTCAGCCCTCTTCCGCATAATCTGCGCAGCTTCGACCATGTTTTTTAGCGCGGGTTTTACTTCTGCCCAGCCGCGGGTTTTCAAACCGCAATCCGGATTAACCCAAATCTGGCGCTCATCCAGAACGTCTTTGGCTTTTTCGAGCAAATCAACCATTTCCTGAACATCTGGAACGCGGGGAGAATGAATATCATAAACTCCGGGGCCGATATGGTTTGGATATTTAAAGGCTACGAATGCATCCAGTAATTCCATTTGAGAACGAGACGTTTCGATTGATATGACGTCAGCATCCATAGCTGCAATGGAATCAATAATATCGTTGAACTCTGAATAGCACATATGGGTGTGAATTTGGGTCTTATCCTCTACACAACATGAAGCAACGTGGAAGTCTTCCACGGCTCTATCGAGATAGGCTTTCCAGTCATCTTTACGAAGAGGCAGACCTTCGCGGAACGCCGCTTCATCGATTTGGATAATACGGATGCCTGCGGCTTCCAGATCTGATACTTCATCACGAATGGACAAAGCTATTTGCCGTGAGGTCGCGCTGCGCGGCTGGTCATCGCGCACGAAAGACCACTGCAAGATCGTAACAGGGCCTGTAAGCATGCCCTTCATAACTTTGTCCGTACAGCTTTGCGCATATTTCGACCACTCAACCGTCATTGGCTTTGGCCGCGAAACGTCACCAAAGATGATCGGCGGCTTCACGCATCGTGAGCCATAAGACTGTACCCAGCCAAATTTCGTAAATGCAAATCCGGAGAGCTGCTCGCCGAAATACTCAACCATATCATTGCGCTCCGGCTCACCATGAACGAGAACATCAATGCCTATCTCATGCTGGAAATCTACAACGCTTTTGATCTCGGCCTGCATGGCTTCCTTGTATGCATTCTCGCCCAGCTCACCCTTTTTATGCGCGGCTCGAGCTTTTCGAATTTCCGGAGTTTGCGGGAATGAGCCGATAGAGGTTGTTGGGTAAAGCGGCAAATTCAAAGCTTCACGCTGAACTTTATCACGCTGAGCAAAAGGAGAGTTGCGGCGCTTCATCTCCGGCGTAATCGAGGATATGCGTTGCTTAACGGCATTATTATGAATGCGTGATGAGGTTTTGCGCTCATCCTGGACAGCGTCACTTGTTGCGATATCTGCTATAATGCTGTTGCGGCCTTTATTAAGTCCCTTTGTCAAAACTGCAATTTCACCAACTTTTTGCGCGGCAAACGCCATCCAGCTTTTAAGCTGATCGTCCATTGCGCTCTCGCTTTTGAGATCAACCGGCGTGTGCAACAAAGAACAGGACGGAGCAACAAAGACGCGCTCATTACCCAGCCTATCCGTCGCTTTTTCGAGTAGCTCCAACGAAGCGGATAGATCGTTACGCCAGATATTGCGGCCATCAATAATCCCGATAGACAATGCTTTGCTATCGCCGATTTTTGCCAAAGCCTCGTCCAGAGTTTTTTCAGCATTATTTGCCTCTGTATTTGCCTGATTTGAGCCACGGCACAAATCAATGTGCAGCGCATCTACCGGCAAGCTATAGAACATATCGGCGTTTGCGCGCAGCGTATCAAAGTAAGATGTAACAATGAGCTTGAGGCCTTCAGGTTTTTGTATACTGGTTGCGCCATTATTATAGGCTTGATCCACCGCGCCTCTTCCTATCGGGCATAGATCGAGAGCAAATACCGGCTCATCAATCTGCACCCATTGCGCCCCCATGCTGCGTAATTTTTGCAATATTTCGTTATAAACAGGGATGAGCTTTTTGATTATGTCCCCGTGAGAAAAGCCCTCATATTGCGCTTTACCAAGAAATACATAAGTTGCGGGCCCTATGATGACAGGGCGAGTTTCAATCCCCAGATCCCTGGCTTCCTGATATTGGTCAAAAATCTTGCTGTAAGAGAGTTTTGGAGTCATGTCCTCCTCGAACTCCGGCACGATATAGTGATAATTTGTGTCATACCACTTTGTCATTTCCATAGCAGTAACATCTACGCCACCTGCCTGTGCTCCGCGCGCCATGGCAAAGTAGGTGTCCAGATTAACGTCTCCGCCGCTCCAGCCATAGCGCTTAGGAACCAGACCCAGCGTCGCGGTCATATCTAAAATATGATCGTAAAAAGAGAAATCACCCGATGGAATATGATCCATGCCCGCCTCTTTTTGCAGCCGCCAGTTATGGGCACGCAATTCCTTGCCAGCAGCCATAAGCTCGCTTTCGGAAACATTTCCTTTCCAATAGCCCTCCACCGCTTTTTTGAGCTGGCGCATATCGCCGATACGGGGGAATCCTAGATTAGTTGCTAAAGCCATAAGTTATATTCCTCTTTTTTCCCAGGGTTACGGGGGCAATATTTATAATATAGCCTTTACCACATCAACAGTGATATCGGCTTTGTTAAGTGTATAAAAATGGATGTGTTCTACTCCATTGTCAATCAGATCGCGCGCCTGCGTTACGAGCAGCTCCACTGCCAGTTTATGCGCTTCTTCCGGCTTATCGGCCAAAGGCTCAAACTTATCGTATAGCGCAACAGGTACCTTGGCCTGACACCGACCGGCAAACTTACACATACCCCTGAAATCATGGATAGGCAAAAGCCCTGGAACAATCGGTGTATGAATACCCATTGCCGCGCATTCATCGACAAAATGATAATAGTTATCGTTGTTAAAAAATAATTGCGTAATCGCGCGCGTGGCTCCTGCATCGCATTTCATTTTAAGCGCCTTGATGTCTGCTTCCAAAGAAGGAGCATCCGGGTGTTTTTCAGGATAAGCGCCAACTGATATCTCTATTTGAGGATGCCACTGGCGGAGCGCTTCTACAAAATCTGATGTGTATTGAAAATAGTTTTTATCCTCGTCCAGCGGCCATTTGAGATCAACGGGCATATCACCGCGCAGGGCAACGATATGGTGTATTCCCCTACTCCATAAATCATCGATATAGCTGCGTAATTCTTCTTTTGTTGTGTCGATAAAGGTTAAGTGCGAAGCAACCGGAACATTGGTTATCTCCATAATTTTATTTATGGTATCAGGTGTCGTTTTCGTTGTTGCCCCGCCCGTACCATAAGTCACTGTCATGAATTCGGGATTAAGCGCTGATAGCTCCGGCAGGTCGCTCCACAATTTCTCGGCGGCACTTTTTGTCTTGGGAGGGAAAAATTCAAATGAAAAAGTGAAATCAGGTTTGCTCATGGTGGGTATCTCTTGGCTTCTTGGCACTTTATTCTTGAGGGTATTAGAGCATTCTTCACATTACCGCACAATCCTAAAGCAAATTTTTCGTAAAACGCATTTTGTGCTTCAAGAAACAGCTAATTAGCGCTAAAAAGGATGCGCACTCAATTACAAGCATTTACAAGATTAAAAGGTAATTTAATGACCGAAGCCCAGAATACTCCTTCCCATGATAATATATTGATCCTTGATTTTGGTTCACAAGTCACGCAACTGATTGCGCGGCGCTTGCGGGAAAGCGGCGTGTATTGCGAGATATGGCCGTTCAATCAAGCCGACGAGGGGCGGGTGAAAGCCTTTAACCCACGGGGGATTATCCTTTCCGGCGGGCCAAGAAGCACATTAGAGAAAGGCGCTCCAAGCGCTCCGGATGTTGTTTTTGAGCTGGGTGTACCGGTCTTTGGCATTTGTTATGGCCAGCAAACCATGGTCAAGCAGCTCGGCGGGAGCGTTGAAGGCGAAAAGTCCAGAGAGTTTGGCCGAGCTTTTGTAAATGTTTTAGAAGATTCCGAGATTACTGCCGGTATATGGGAAAAAGGCGCAAGTGAGCAAGTATGGATGAGCCATGGTGACCACGTTGCCGCTTTGCCTGATGGGTTTGAGGTTGTCGCTAAATCCGATGGAGCGCCCTATGCGTTTATTGCTGATAATGCGCGCAAATTTTATGGAGTGCAGTTTCACCCCGAGGTAATGCACACTTTGCACGGGCGGGAGCTTTTAAAGAACTTCACCCATAATGTCTGCGGCTGTAAAGGTAAGTGGACAATGGCCTCGTTCCGCGCGCGCCAGATTGCAAAAATCCGTGAGCAAGTGGGAGATGCAAAAGTCGTTTGCGGCCTGTCTGGCGGAGTAGACAGCTCGGTTACGGCTGTTCTCATTCATGAAGCTATCGGCGATCAGCTCACTTGTATCTATGTGGATACCGGTTTGATGCGCGCCGGAGAATCCGAGCAGGTCGTGGATTTGTTCCATAATAACTATAACATTCCATTGATACACGAAGATGCCAGCGAGAAATTCCTTGGCGGGCTTGAGGGTATCAGTGAGCCGGAAATCAAGCGCAGGCTCATTGGTGCGATGTTTATTGACGTGTTTGAAATGTGCGCAAAGCGTGTGGGCGGCGCAAAATTTCTGGCTCAAGGCACGCTTTATCCCGATGTGATCGAGAGCGTGAGCTTTGCCGGAGGGCCTTCCGCGACGATCAAAAGCCACCACAATGTTGGCGGGCTTCCTGATAAAATGGATATGGAGCTGATCGAGCCTATGCGTGAGCTGTTCAAGGATGAGGTGCGTGCTTTGGGGCGCGAGCTTGGCATGCCCGAAGCCTTTATCCGCCGTCACCCCTTCCCGGGGCCGGGCTTGGCTATCCGCATACCCGGTGAGATAACGCAGGAAAAAATCGAGGTTTTAAGAAAAGCCGATACGATCTATCTCGATGAGATCGAAAAAGCGGGCTTGTATGATAAAATCTGGCAGGCCTTTGCGGTTTTGCTCCCCGTTAAGACGGTGGGCGTTATGGGAGATGGCAGGACGTATGACCATGTTTGCGCGCTGCGCGCTGTGACTTCTACGGACGGGATGACGGCAGATTACTACCCCTACGAGCATGAATTTTTAGGGCGTGTGGCTACGCGGATTATTAACGAAGTCCACGGAATTAATAGGGTGGTCTATGATATTACCTCCAAACCCCCGGGCACGATTGAGTGGGAGTGATGGGAGATGGAAGCCGTTCTCAAACCGCAAATTGACAAACTTGTACGAGACCAAACTAGAAAAATTCTAAACGAACAGGTTATTCCTTGGGCGTTTTGTAACACTAGTAAAGGAATACAAGTTAAGCGCTTTGATGGAAAAACTATTTATTACTCAGGGGTCGCTTTTGTAGGTTCTCCTGTTGAAGTTTTTTGGGGTGGCTATATAGAACCATTTATAGAAGATTTGGTTATTCAGTCGATTGAACAAATAAACTCAGAAATCGTAAATAATAACCTAGACGCAAAAGAAGAACTGACTTATCTCAAGAAACAGCTCTATCCCTCTATTGAAAAAATATACACAGAAATGCAACAGATTGACCACAGATTGAGGTCTAATCCCACTAATTTGTTGCAAGAAAAAGTAAATAGTAAAAATATTCACGACGAAATTGGAAGAATGAATACTTTTTTAGAGCAACAAATCAATATGGCTCTTAAAAAGAGTAAATCAAAGAATCCGTGGGTAAAAAAATTAATATCTAACCAATATGTCGTTGGTATTATCGTTGGCGCTATATTAATTATACTTGCTTTAATTATTGAACCATTATGGAAGAATTATTTTCCCCCTTCTTCTCAAATTTTGGAACAACAAAAAGAAGAAAAGCCATCATCGTCGGTACAGACTCCCTCTCCCCTTGGGGGAGAGGGCTGGGGTGAGGGGGGTAAATAACGAAACCACCCCCACCTAACCTCCCCCTCAAGGGGGAGGGATTATAACGAGGGATTAACCTCTCCCTCAACGGGGAGGGATTATAACGAGGGATTAACCTCTTCCTCAAAGCACCCAAGGGCATAAAGGGGAGGAAATAATGCAGCAAAAACAGGAATAAAACCCCACTATCATTGGGGCGGTTTGTTCATCAAATGTTCTTGTTTTGCCGATAAAATTATGCTAGCCCTAGAGAGTGGCATTCTACGCTTATCGGGAGAAAAAAAAATGAACAAAGAGCTGATCGTTCAACTACATAGCAACTTCGAAGATATTGCTCAGGAGCATGATGACGTGACCTATTGGGCGGCCAGAGATGTCCAGCCCTTGCTGGAATATTCCGAGTGGCGCAATTTTGAAGACGTTATCGAAAAAGCAAAAAGCGCTTGTAATGGAAGCGGGCAATCTGTGGAAAACCATTTTGTTGAGGTCAACAAAATGGTGGAACTTGGCTCTGGCTCTAAAAGAGCGATCAAAGATTATATGCTTACCCGCTATGCCTGTTACCTGATTGCGCAAAACGGCGATCCCAAAAAAGATGCTATCGCGTTCGCCCAGAGCTATTTTGCGATCCAGACGCGCAAGCAAGAACTTCTGGAAGAACATTTACAACTCGCGGAGCGGATGCAGGCGCGTGCAAAACTCAGCGAAACCGAAAAACAGCTCTCCAGCACGTTATATCAACATGGTGTTGATGATAAAGGCTTTGCGATTATTCGATCTAAGGGAGACAACGCTTTATTTGGCGGCCAGAACACCGGTCAAATGAAAAAGCGCTTGGGCGTGAAAAAGGGCAGAGCTTTAGCAGACTTTTTGCCTACGGTAACGCTTAAAGCCAAGGAGTTTGCCGCCGCTATTACCGATTTTAATGTCAAAAAAGATGATCTTTATGGAACGAATAAAATTGCCGATGAACACGTTAAGAACAATAAGGATGTCAGGGAAGTGTTGGCGAAAAGTAATATTGTGCCGGAAAACTTACCTGCGGAAGAAGATATTAAAAAGCTTAAAAGACGGGTAAAAACGCAAGAAACTAAACTCCTGAAATCTGAAGGAACGCTTAAAGTTTCCTCTGATTAATTTTGAGATGTTCTGGGAAAAATGAAAAACCCCACCATCATCTTCGGTACACACTCCCTCTCCCCCAAGGGGAGAGGGCTTCCGGTGAGGGGGGTAAATAACGAAACCTCCCCCACCTAACCTCCTCCTCAAGGGGGAGGGATTATAACGAGGGATTGACCTCCTCCTCAAAACACCCAAGGGCATAAAGGGAAGGAAATAATGCAACAAAAACAGGAATAATAAAAAATGATTACTATCAGACAAATGACCCTCGCAGATTTGCCCGCCATTGATGAGGTGCAGCGCGTAGCGTTTATAGAAGAGCTGTGGGAGGATATGTCCTTGTTCCAGAGCATATTGGAAAAGTATGCCCGCTCTAGTTTTGTTGCGCACAAAAACGGAGCGCTGCTCGGCTATTTAATTACCCACCCCTCCCGCATAACCCGTGATGATTTTGAAAATGGATGTGAAGAATTGAGCGGCGATGAGGATAGCCTTTATATCCATGATCTTTGCGTTCACCCCGATGGGCGGGGAACGGGGATTGCTGCACTCCTTTTGGAAAAACTGGACGCTTTTGCAAAAGAAAACAGCTTTGCCAAATTTGCCGGAATAGCGGTTCAAGGAGCGGAGTCGTTCTGGCTCAAACAGGGCTTTGAACCTGTCAAACCCTACAGCTATCGCGGGGAACCGGGCACACTTATGATGAAAGAACTGCTATGAAAAATAAAATTATATCATTCACGAAAAAAGTATTCCAAGGAAACGCCGCTCCAACAAAAGTGATGGGAGTAATGGGGAGCGTGCTATTTGGCTTATGGGCGCTTGGGTTTTTTATCGGAATCTTGTTTGCGTTATTAAAAATCTCCAGCTCTTTTATAGCCATGCTGATAGTTATCCCAATCATGGCGCCATTTCTTGTCCTTGTCTACACTACCCCATTTTTGGTTCTTTGGAACATCCGAAATGCAAAAAGCAAAGTTCAAATTGTTTTGCTCTCTCTTTGCTGTTTGTTTTGGGTTTTTCTTGTTGGAATTTTTACTTTTCTAATCGCTTCAGGCATTACGGTTTAGTATTTAATCCACTTGATTTGATACCGATTATTCGGGTGAAAACAGCTATGTGTTTTTGCGCCCGCACACGTAAATTGAGCATAATTAATAGGTCTTGACCCTAAACACCACTTTTACGCCGCGCTTTTTGAAATAGCTTTGCATGTGCTTGCGCCCCTGACGATTATTTTGCACTAACCGCGCAGCATCAAATACTGCCTCTTTTAGCTGTGCCCCGGCCATAGCCACTTTCAGCGCTTTAATTCGCTCATCAAGATCTTCGTTATCGTTATGCAAAGATGTGTAAATATCTTCTATAGCCCGCTCGAAGGGTGTACTCATAAATTATGCTCCTGATTTTTTTGTGGCATAAAGAAGAGATGTGATTTTAATTTTGGCATTTTTTTCAGTAGTCTTTCTATAAATTGCTCTATATATTTATTCTCTTGCATTGTTGCTGCCTTTTCACGCACAGGAAGTATATGATAATAAGATAAAATGTGATAGGCTGCGCGTCAAATAGACTGATATTAATTAAGGATAATAACTATGGGATTTTTCGATAAAATTAAAAAAATGTTGTCTTCTTCAACCACTCTTCCTCCTGAGGCAGGCAAAGGCTCTTGCTGTGGCGGTGATGCTCACAAGCACGAAAAAGGTGGTTGCTGTGAAGATGATGGCCACAAGCACGAAGGCGAGGGCTGCTGCTGTGATGAAGAAGATCACACAAAACCATCAGGCGGTTGCTGCTAGGCGACTATAAACTTTGGGCGCAGCACCAGCCTGACGCCCATGCCCACTGGAAGTTATGACCTCCCAGATGGCCTGTAACATCAAGGATTTCTCCTATAAAGTGAAGTCCTTTGGTGCTTTTTGTTTCGAATGTTTTTGAAGAGATATCGTTGGTGTCAACACCGCCCAGCGTCGCTTCGGCTGTGCGGTATCCCTCGCTTCCTTTAGGCGTCACTTCCCAGGCATTGATGGCTTTTGCTACTTCTTTCAGCTTCTTATCTGAAAGATCGGCTATACGCACGTCATGGCCGGTTTTTGTCGCTATGAATTGAGCCAGTCGGCTTGGTAATTTTAAGGATAAAATATTATGCAGTATCTGCTTTGGCCGGGATTGGCGCATGGATTTAAGCCACTCATACACATCATCATCGGGAAGCAAATTAACCGTAATTATTAATCCGGGCTTCCAGTAACTGGATATTTGCAGGATCGAAGGGCCTGACAAGCCGCGGTGAGTAAAGAGCAACCCTTCCCTGAATGATGTATTTTCACAAGAAACGCAGGCGTCCACAGAAATGCCGGAAAGCTCTTTAGTCTGCGTTAATAGCTCCTCATCAAATGTAAGAGGCACAAGCCCCGCGGATGGTGGAATTATATTAAGCCCGAATTGCTTAGCGGTTTCATAGCCAAAATTACTCGCCCCGATTTTGGGGATAGACAGCCCGCCACTGGCAATAACAAGCTTCTCGCATGAAAAATCACCGCGATCTGTGGAAAGAGCAAACGCGCCCTCTTCCTGTTTTTCGATTTGCTGTACTTTAGTCATCAGGTGGATGCGCCCGCCATTCCTTTGCACTTCATCTTGTAACATCTCAATGATTTGCTCTGCGCTATCATCGCAGAAAAGCTGCCCTTTCGAGGCCTCTCCTGCGATTGTCTCATCATATTGTTTTTCGTGGTGAAGGATGCAGCGCTCATCAAGCAATGCTATAAAGTCTTGCGGCGTAAAGCGCGTCAATGCCGATTTACAAAAATGCGGATTGTTTGAAAGATAATTTTTGGGGCTGTTATAGATATTAGTGAAGTTACAGCGCCCTCCGCCGGAGATACGTATTTTCTCGGCAATTTTGCCTCTATGTTCAATAATAGCTACACTGCGCCCGCGCTTGGCGGTTTGCCATGCGCACATTAATCCGGCGGCTCCGGCTCCGATAATAATCACATCATATTTTTGATACTTTTGCAAAATACTGCCTACCCTCATAAACTATCAGGTCTTTATGCGCGTCTTCTTGCCTATTGGCAAATAAAAAGCTAAAATCCGCGCCAGTTCATTTCTTGAAAGACCTGGGAGAATTTAATGACCGTTTACGCTTTTGGACACAAAAACCCCGATTCGGATACCGTTTGTGCAGCAATAAGTCTGGCTTATCTGAAAAACAAGCTGGGAGTTGAAACTACCGCTGTTACTCAAGGTGCCATAAGCCCCGAAACGAGTTTTATCCTTGATCGTTATGGTCTGGCTATTCCTGAAGTTAAAAACTCCTTTGCCGGAGAAAGCGTTTTTCTGGTTGATACGTCTGATATATCGCAGTTGCCGGATGACTTGTCCGATGCAGAAGTGCTTGGCATTGTTGACCACCACAAACTCGGTGATGTTACAACCTCTAATCCTCTGGAATGCTGGATATGGCCGGTTGGATGCTCATGCACCATTTTGAAAGCCATGTATGATTTTTATAATATCGAAGTTCCAAAGGAAATTGCCGGTATTATGCTTTGTGCAATACTGAGCGATACCGTCATATTTAAGTCGGCCACTTGTACTGACAAAGATAAAGAATTCGCCGTTGAGCTTGCTCGAATTGCCGAAGAGAAAGACTTGCAAGCATTGGGTATGGAAATGTTCAAAGTCAAATCAGCCATTCAAGGAACGCCAATTCGTGAGTTGGTAGAGCGTGATTATAAAGACTTTGATATGAATGGAAACAAGGTTGGCATAGGCCAGTTGGAGGTTGTTGATCTTTCCTTGCTGGATGAGATTAAGGACGCTCTTGCCAGCGATATTATCGCCCTTAAAAAGGTTGGTGACCGCCACAGCGTTTTTCTAATGCTTACAGATATCATGAAAGAAGGAACAGAGCTTTTGATCGCTTCTGACGACCCTTCCATCGTTGAAAAAGCCTTTGGCTGCGCGCCCGCTGGTAACAAAGTATGGCTTGATGGCGTGATGAGCCGGAAGAAGCAGGTCGTTCCAAATCTTGAAAAAGCGTTTGCTTAGGGTCAGAGCCTAAATCTCTCAAGCTTTCCTTTGCATTTGCTTATTATCTGTGCATAAATACCCTCCCGTATATATAGATATTAAAAGTCTAAGAACTCCTTGGACAGCACAACGATTAAGGATTTAAAGCGATGAGTAATCAACAGCCGCAAAATGTTATGAATATAAAAACCGGCCTTGCAGAAATGCTTAAAGGCGGGGTTATTATGGACGTGGTAACTGCCGAGCAAGCGAAAATTGCCGAAGATGCAGGCGCGATTGCGGTTATGGCTTTGGAGCGCGTCCCTTCGGACATCCGTAAAGCTGGCGGCGTTGCTCGAATGAGCCCTCCTGAAATTATCGAACAGGTAATGAAAACCGTTTCTATTCCAGTTATGGCTAAATGCCGCATTGGTCACTTTGCCGAAGCCCAGCTTTTGCAGGAAATGGGTGTTGATTATATTGATGAATCCGAAGTTCTAACCCCTGCGGATGAAGAGCACCACATTAACAAGCATAAATTTAAAGTGCCGTTTGTTTGTGGAGCGCGGAATTTGGGTGAAGCTTTACGCCGCATTGGTGAAGGCGCGGCACTTATGCGTACCAAAGGCGAGCCGGGCACTGGTAACATCGTTGAAGCTGTGCGCCACATGCGCCACATTAATGCAGATATTAAAAAAGCCTGCTGTCTTGATGAAACAGAGCTTATGGCTTTTGCCCGCGATCTGGGCGCTCCTTACGAGCTGTTATTGCTCGTTCGCAAAGAAGGTAAGCTGCCTATTCCTAATTTCTCGGCTGGCGGAATTGCAACGCCTGCTGATGCCGCTCTTTGTATGCAGCTTGGCGCGGAAAGCGTGTTTGTTGGCTCTGGCATTTTCAAGAGCGATAATCCAGAAAAATTCGCCAAAGCGATCGTTAAGGCTACGGCGCATTATGATGACCCGGCTATTGTGCTTCAAGCCTCCAAAGAGCTTGAGGGTGTGGCGATGCGCGGAACTGAAATTTCTGAAATTGAAGAGCCTATGCTGATGGCAAATCGGGGTTGGTAATAATTATGGCTTCAAATTCTGATGTTTTACCCTCTTCAGAGCGCGCGAAGAATTTTATCAAAGCATTATTACCGCAATGTGGACTTAATATGCTGCGCGATATTCGCTCGCGGCGTCATTTGAGCGTGACTTCGAAGCTCCCTTTTAATACACAAAATCTGACCAGTAGCACCTCAATCAATCTGGAAAAACTCCTGAATACCTCTTCTCCCCGCTTGCAGAACTGGGCGCAGGATAAGGCTGCCATTGCAGGGATATTGGGCGATGAGGATGAATATGGCGGGGTTAATCCTGGAGATCGGCGGGCACTTTATACGCTAATTGCCAATATGGCGCCAAAAAAAGTGCTGGAAGTGGGCACGCATATTGGTGCTTCAACCCTTTATATTGCTGCGGCTCTCAAGGCCAGCGAAACCGGTGAAATGGTTAGTGTTGACATATTGGACGTTAATGCCCCGGATGCTCCCTGGCTTAAGGTTGGCCTTAAAAATTCTCCGCTCCATAATGTGCAGCATATTGACTGTGCGGAGATTGTTACCTTTGAGCAATCATCTTCTCTGCAATATCTGGAACGCACACAAGAGCGCTTCAATTTTATATTTCTTGATGGCGATCACGGCGCAAAAACGGTTTATAATGAGGTGTCACTGGCTCTTGATGTTCTTGCGCCCGGCGGAGTGATTTTGCTGCATGATTATTATCCAAACGGGAAAGCCCTGTACAAGGATGGTAGCATTATTCCCGGGCCTTATAGAGCACTAGAGCGTATTAAAAAAGAGAATAATAATATTGCGGCTTTACCCTTGGGCACACTACCGTGGCCGACCAAACAGGACACAAACATTACGAGTCTGGCTTTGGTAGTAGCAAAATAAGTAAATTGGAGTTAGCCATGAAGACGACCATAAAGATCGGTGTTTTAGCCCTTCAAGGCGCCGTTCAGCCGCATAAAGCCCATATTGAGGCTGCGGGCGCGGAGTTTAGTGCTGTCAAAACTCTGGCGCAGTGCGAAGAAGTCGATGGTTTTATCCTCCCCGGTGGCGAGAGCACAACCATGCTCAAGCTGATTGAGCGTTTTGAGCTTTGGGATGGGTTGATGGAGCAATTTTCAAATAAACCGGTTTGGGGGATTTGCGCGGGTTCTATTTTGCTGGCTGAGAAAGTAACTAATCCGCAGCAAAAATCCTTTGCTTTGATGCCAATTACGGTGCAGCGCAACGGCTATGGCCGTCAGGTTGACAGCCATTATGCGATTATAGGCGGCTATAATGTGTGCTTTATTCGCGCTCCCGTTATTACGGATGTTTCAGGAGATGCCGAGATTCTAGCCGAGCATGAAGGCTCCCCCGTCTGGGTCAAGCAAGGCTTGCGCATGGTGACAACCTTCCATCCTGAACTCACCACCGACGCCCCCTCGCCGATGCATAAGATGTTTGTTCAGATGGTAAAAGAGGTTTAGGGCTTATCTGAAGTTTGGTGAGCAAAAATGGGTATATATCTTCGCTATATATTTTCTTAGGAAAATTTGCCTAATAAAGTGTATTATAATACATTCTCAATAGCTTTTCAGGGTAAAAACGTCGGTATATCGATATAGCATATATATATACGTCTGCTATATCCCCTTTATATATACGTTTGGAAGGGCGAGCTTATCTTTGCTCATGAGTATGATATTACCACAGAATTTAGATAAAGGGAAGAAATTCCTAAATATATTTATTACCTATAAAATTGACTTAGTTTGGGTAAAATTCTAGGCTCGCTTCTTTAATGCGTTTATAAGGATTCTTAATGACTCAACCTGATGTAAAAGTTACCACCCTTCCTAATGGCCTGCGCATAGTTACTGACAGCGTGCCTTCTGTTGAGAGTGTTGCTGTTGGTGTGTGGGTCGGTGTCGGAACTCGCAATGAAGATTTAAGCGATAACGGCGTTGCACATATGGTTGAGCATATGCTCTTTAAAGGCACGGAATCGCGCGATGCCCTTGAAATAGTTAAGATAATCGAGAATGTCGGCGGACATATGAATGCTTATACTGGACGCGAAATCACCAGCTACCACATTCACCTTCTTAAAGAAGATTTGCCGCTGGCTTTAGATGTTCTTGCCGACATGGTACAGCACTCGAATATGCCGGAAAATGAAATAGAGCAGGAGCGGGGCGTAATTTTGCAAGAAATTGGTATGTGCAATGATACGCCCGATGACATTATTTTTGATAACTACTTTGAAACAGCCTATGCGCGGCAGGCTTTGGGTGCTCCGATTTTAGGGACAACCAAAATCATTAAAAAGATGAAGCGCGATACGCTTATGGGATACGTTAAGCGTTTCTATACACCGTCAAATATTGTTGTGTGCGCCTCCGGCAATCTGGATCACGAAGATTTCGTGCTACGTGTTCAAGATACGTTTATTGATCTTCCCGCGGGAAGTAATGAAAACAAAATTCCAGCATCCTATACCGGAGGATGTGAGCACCGCGCGCCGAAAAAGCTTGAACAAAGCCATATTGTTTTAGGCTTTCAAGGCGTCTCGCGCTTGGATAAAGACTATTACGCGACACAAACTCTTGCCAGTTTATTTGGCGGCGGAATGTCTTCGCGCCTATTTCAGGAAGTCCGTGAGAAACGCGGGCTTGTTTATTCGATATACAGCTTTCACTCGGCCTATAGCGACAATGGGCAGTTTTGTATTTATGCTGGTACCGGCCCGGACAAGCTCTCTGAACTTGTTCCTGTTGTTTGTAACGAAATTTTAAAACTTGGTGAAAGCATTAGTGAGGAAGAGCTTGAGCGTGCAAAGGCGCAATTACGTTCATCGGCATTAATGGCAAGGGAATCAATGATGAATCGCGCTGACCAGAATGCCAAGAGTTTGCTGTTGCATGGAAAAATCCGTAAGCCGGAAGATATTATTGCCTCGATCAATGCGGTTGACGTGCCAACGCTGCAAAATCTTTGCCAGAAAATATTTTCCACCAACCCCACATTGGCCGCCCTTGGCCCTCTTGATACATTAGAGAGTTTTGACAACATTAAAAAACATCTGTTCGGGCTTAGCCAGCATCATTGAAATATTTTTAAAATAAACAGTTGCGAAATAAGATTATTTTTGTCTACATAGTTGTTAATTGACTCTTTACATTCATTTTATAGTAATCGTTTAGGGAAAACTTGATTTTACGTAAGAAGTAAGTTATGTTCCGTCCTGAAGCCTTTGACAATGGTGTGTAAAGCTTGGTAGTGGGCTTCATTTGTGTGTGAAGTTTATATGTAGAATATTTAGGAAAAAATGGGGGAAGAAAAATGGCAACAGGCTTTGTCGTTGGTACGCTTACAAATGTAAATGCAACTTATACTAATCCGTATACTGGTGAAACGCTTGATATCGTTGGGGGATATTACCTTAACGATACCGCATATTATGGCAGTGAAGAAGATATTTACGACACTGTTCTAGGAAATTCATATAACCAACTATGGTTGCTGGAAAACGAAACTGGCGACATAATGTTCAACAGTGTTGAATCTTATCTGCCCTCAGCCGGTAACGACATAGTTTTGCTGGCAAGTGACAGTGTAACTCTGGGTGATATTGAAATCAGAGGAACAGAAGGCGATGACATTATATGGTCGAATGCAGGTAACGATATTCTGGGTGGCGGCTCTGGTAATGATATAATTCATGGTGGATATGGCAATGATATCATTACAGGTGACGAAGGTGACGACTCCCTTTTTGGTAACTCAGGCTCTGATATTATGGACGGCGGTTCTGGTAATGATTATCTAAATGGCGGCGAAGGCAGTGACGAATATCTTTATGATCTTGGCGACGGTAGCGACACTATAGAAGAATCTTCCGGCTTTGACGTAATTGGAATGGGTGAAGGTTTATTTCTGGATGATATCATATTCGACCAGAACGAAAATAATCTTGTTATTAATATAGATGATGGCGCCTCTAGCTCTATCACGGTCAAAGATTTTTATTCTGGCGACGAAGGCAATGTCGTAGAAATGATGTACTTTGTAGATGGTACCAGCTTTGACCTGACCAGCCTTATATCAATTAATACAGCTCCGATCGCTAATGATGATAGCTTCTCAGGTGATGAGGACAGCGTTATCACAGGTAACCTGCTGGCCAATGACAGCGATCCAGATGGTGATGCGCTCTCAACTGTGGCTGATACGATCACCACAGCAAATGGCGGTAATGTTATTATCGATAGCGAGGGTAACTTTACCTACACTCCGGCTGCCGGATTTAATGGACAGGACAGCTTCGAGTATACGCTCACAGACGGCACCGAGACTGACAGCGCTTCCGTAGCCCTTACGGTTAATCCGGTGAATGATGCTCCAATCGCCAATGATGACAGCTTCTCAGGTGATGAGGACAGCGTTATCACAGGTAACCTGCTGGCTAATGACAGTGATCTAGATGGTGATGCGCTCTCAACTGTGGCTGATACGATCACCACAGCAAATGGCGGTGATGTTATTATCGATAGCGAGGGTAACTTTACCTACACTCCGGCTGCTGGCTTTAATGGCAATGATAGCTTCGAGTATACGCTCACAGACGGCACAGAGACTGACAGCGCTTCCGTAGCCCTTACGGTTAATCCGGTGAACGATGCTCCGATAGCTAATGATGATGTCTTTGCCGGTGATGAAGACAGCGTTATCACAGGTAATGTGCTGGCCAATGACAGTGATCTCGATGGTGATGCGCTCTCAACTGTGGCTGATACGATCACCACAGCAAATGGCGGTAATGTTATCATCGATAGCGAGGGTAACTTTACCTACACTCCGGCTGCCGACTTTAATGGCAATGATAGCTTCGAGTATACGCTCACAGACGGCACAGAGACTGATAGCGCTTCCGTAGCCCTTACGGTTAATCCGGTGAACGATGCTCCGGTCGCTAATGATGACAGCTTCTCAGGTGATGAAGACAGCGTTATCACAGGTAACCTGCTGGCCAATGACAGTGATCTCGATGGTGATGCACTCTCAACTGTGGCTGATACGATCACCACAGCAAATGG
>JAGYOK010000003.1 GCA_018399685.1 Alphaproteobacteria bacterium
ACACGCGAAGCGGTGATACCACGGGTCTTGACCCGTGGAGCTTCACTGGGTAAAATCGGTATAGTATAGCAATATAAACCACTAAGACACGAAGGCACGAAGACTTTTTGTGTTTTTTAGCGCCGAAGGCGCAAATTAGTAACTTAGTGTTTTAGTGACTTTGTGGTTTAAAAATTTTTATTAATAGGGTTTATTTTTTTATGTCCGGTAATCGTTTTGGTCATTTATTTCAATATACAACGTTTGGTGAGAGCCATGGCGTAGCTATAGGTGCGGTGGTAGATGGTGTTCCGCCGCGCATTCCTTTGGATGAAGCGTATATTCAAACATTTCTTGATAAGCGCAAACCCGGTCAAAGCCGCCATACTACGCAGCGCAAAGAGGCTGATGCTGTGCGCATATTATCTGGCGTGTTCGAAGGAATGACGACGGGGACTCCTATTGGTTTGCTGATTGAAAATACAGATCAAAAGTCAAAAGATTACAGCGACATCAAAGATAAGTTTCGCCCCGGTCATGCAGATTTTACCTATATGGAGAAGTATGGTATTCGCGATTATCGCGGTGGCGGCAGGTCTTCCGCGCGTGAAACCGCGATGCGCGTGGCGGCTGGTGCTGTAGCGCGCAAAGTGCTTGAGCATCAGATAGGCGCGGTTGTGTCTATTCGTGGGTGTGTGGTGCAAATCGGTGACAAAGCCATAGATCGCGAGCGCTGGGATTGGGATCAGGTGGATAATAATCCGTTCTTTTGCCCAGATGCCAAGGCTGCGCATGAGTGGGAAGATTATCTGGATAGTATTCGCAAAAACGGCTCGAGCGTCGGGGCATTGGTTGAAGTGCACGCAAGCGGCATTCCTGCGGGTCTAGGCGCGCCTGTATATGACAAGCTGGATGCGGATTTGGCTAAAGCGATGATGAGTATTAATGCGGTCAAGGCGATAGAAATTGGTGAAGGTTTTGGTTCTGTTGCGTTGGATGGAGTGGCAAATGCAGACGAGATGCGCGCAGATGGCTTCCAAAGCAACCATGCAGGCGGGATATTGGGCGGTATTTCTTCGGGTCAGGATATTGTCGTGCGTGTCGCTTTTAAGCCGACGAGTTCTATAGTAACGCCGCGCGAGACTATTGATGTTCACGGTAAGGAAACCGAGATTGTTACAAAAGGGCGGCATGATCCGTGTGTTGGTATTCGCGGTACTCCTGTGGTCGAGGCGATGATGGCGTGCGTGTTGGCCGATCATTGGCTGCGGCATAAAGCCCAATGCTTGTAAATTAAAGAGGAAAATATGACTCACAATAATGACCCATGGCTCAGGAAGCGGCAGATATTTTCTCAGAAAACATCTGTAAAAAAGAAGAAGCCCCGACTGAAGATTCTTCCCATATTGTGGCTGGCGTTTAAAAAAACGTCCACGCTGATTGGCGCTGTCGTAATTATAAGCTCTGTTTTTATGGCGTGGACAATGTCTTCAATCCTTAAAGATATTGAAGCCGAGGTCGAAATGGCAAAATTGCCAAAGGAAATGGTTTTATATCTGGAGATTGACGGAGATATTCCCGATCAGCCCGGCGATGTAAATTTCTCACAGCCATTTTCTCAGAGCGTAGATACACTCAGGAATTATATAGATGCGATCGAGCGGGCGGAAAAAGACCCGCGCGTTAAGGGGATTTATGCAATGATAAAAGGCGGCGGGATGTCTGTCGTTCATGCGCAGGAGCTACGCAAGGCTTTGAAAAATTTCGAGGCATCGGGCAAGTTTTCTTACATTTTCGCATCCGCTTACGATCAAGGGCTGGGCAGCTATTATCTGGCATCGGCTTTTGATGAAATGTGGATGCAGCCAATGGGGGTTGTTATGATCTCTGGCATTAGTGCGCAAGTGCCATATTTGCGCCGTGTGCTTGATAAAATCGGGGTGTATCCGCAAATCTATAAGCGCAAGGAATATAAAAGCGCGTTTGACACATTTACCGAAAGTAAAATGCCCGAAGAATCTCGCCGTGAAACAAAAACCCTGATTGAGGATATAGCCCTTACTCTTGGGGCTGATATTTCGGTTGATCTGGATATGACGCCGGAGGTTTTTAAGGGCTTGATTGATAAGGGCTTGTTTATGGATCAAGAAGCGCTTGAGGCGGGGCTGATTGATGTTCTTGATTATGAAGATGTATTAATTGAGAAGATTACCGAGCAGGTTACAGGCGATCCTAAAGACAAGAAGCTGGCTTATGTGAAGTTTGACAGCTACATATCAGAGATGGTCAAGGGCGCGGGGTACAATCCAAAGCGCGCTAAAGCCGCTGCGCTAAATGCTGAAACGATCGCGCTGGTTTATGCTCAAGGAATGATTGTTGAGAAATCTTCCTCTCGTGCGTCTGCTCAAAGCACAGATATTCAATCTCCATTTAACAGGGAAAATGTCGTAGCTGCGGAGGATATCGCTCCGGTTTTGCTGGAGATAGCCGAGGATGAAAGATATAAAGCTGTAGTTTTGCGAATTGATAGCCCCGGCGGCTCTCCGGTTGCTTCGGAGACAATCTTGCGGGCAATCCAAAAAGTGCAGGAGGCAGGCAAAAGCGTAACGGTTTCCATGGGCTCGACCGCTGCTTCTGGCGGGTACTGGATTGCCAGCAGCGCTGACCAGATATTTGCTATGCCTACAACGGTTACTGGTTCGATAGGAGTTATTGGCGGGAAGTTCTCGCTGGCGAAGCTCTGGGAAAAGCTTGAGGTAAACTGGGATGAGGTGAGCTGGGGTGAAAAGGCGGGTATGTGGTCTATGAACCAGCCATATAACAAGGCCGAGGCTGAGCGCGTAAATGCCATGATGGATAATGTGTATTCCAGCTTTATCAAGCGTGTTGCCAAGGGGCGCGAGATGAGCGAGGCAGATGTTGAAGAGGTTGCCCGTGGCCGTATCTGGTCGGGGCAAAGGGCTGTCACAGTTGGTCTGGCCGACCAAATTGGCGGGCTGAATGATGCGCTGGATTATGCGGCTGTTCAGCTTGGCGGTGAAAACCGGCGCGATGTGTTTGTCGATATTTTGCCAAGACCACTTACCCCGATTGAGCAGTTGATAAAATTGCTGGAGGGGCAGGTGCAGGCCGGTCAGGCTTTGCGTGTGCAGGCAGGATTGCTGGGTTCTGTGATGGCGCAGTTGCGCGAAATGCTTCAGGAGCAGCAGGCTTTGAGCAATGGCGTGGCTGTTTATGAGCCTTCTGCTCGTGTTGAGGCAGGCTCTATAAAACGGTTTTAGGTATTTTTTTAGATGGGGATTTTTGGCTCATGGTCTGGGTATCCAGATCCTCGAACATAAGTTTGAGCTGGTCGAACATGTCATGAAAAGACATTATAATGTGCTCGGGGCCTAAATTCTTTTCCAGAGCGGCAAAGGCCGCGCTTAATCCAAAAGCAATGGGGACGATTTTTGCAGAAACATGTTTGTTTGCCTCGATGGCTGCGATAATGTCTTTGTGGTTGTCACCAACATACCAGACAACATCGTCGCTTTTTATCGGAATTTCCATACGCTTGAGTGCAAGAAGTATTGGCTCCGGATGTGGTTTCGAGTACTGGATATTCTCACGGAAAGTGGTCGCCATATAGTATTCTGCGAGGTCAAACTTTTCCAATATGTCATGGCCATAACCTTTTCCAAGGCCGTTGCTGACCAAAGCCATTGGTATATTATTGGCTTTTAGAAAATCCAGAACATCATACAGGCCAAGGGAGGGCTGTACAATCTGTTCAATGGGCTTACGGCGAACCCTGTGGAGCGCGCGGTGTACGATCAGGCGCGGCTTTTTCTTATTTACATTAAGCCATTCAGGATCGTGCCATTTGGGTACGATAGAGCCTTTGCGCCCGCGCTTGAACAGCCATGAAAAGAGCTTTGCGCATTTGTATGACATGCTGTCAAAAAACTCAAGCAAGGACAAAAGCCGTGGATTCAAGTGCCTCACGGTCGTTCCGTCCATATCAAAGATTATAATTGTTGGTTTTCCTATACTCATGCTGTTTGAGACTTTAAAGACAAAATAGGGGGATATCAACTGTAATCGCTTTTGAGTGGATAACACACACGGGCGAAAGTGTTTATACATGCTTTTGTTTGCATAGGAAAAGAATTTGCTGATATAAGAAATGTACACAATAAAATAACCGGTAATTATTTACAGCTATGAAAGTTAAGGAGCTTTATATGAGTGATCTTTTTGATGATTGTCCTTCGCATATAAAAACTGTTAGACAAAAAATAGAGTGGGATTTTAAGAATGCTAATGTTGTTCCGATAACAGAAGTGCCAAAAATTTTAGATGTTTTTGCAAATAAAGTGGGGGAAAAGGTTGGTTTAGAAAATTTTGAAAACTCCATGCAAAAGCCTGTTAGTCAATATGATGATAGTAGATGCGGCCTTTGGGGGGTTCAGTTGAGAAATTTTGCCAGAGAATATCTTGAAAAGGGCGAAGAAGCAGAATTTAAAGGTCTTCGTATGTGATAAGTTTTAAAAGCCTGGTTTGTAATTTTATAATTTTACAACAAAGACTTTGCCAGCGTCGCGATATTCGCGGCGCTTAATTTTGCGCTTTCATATTGTGCTTCCTGGGTATCTTGTGACTGGAAGCAATCGGGCAGGGTCATGGCTCTGACCTTCAGGTTGCCATGATCCATCAGGCCTGCGCCGGAGAGAAATTCCAGCACAAGAGATCCAAATCCCCCGCGTGAGCCTTCCTCGATTGTGATGAGCGCTTCGTGGTTTTGTGCTAATTGCTTGAGCATATCCTTGTCCAGTGGCTTTGCGAATCGGGCATCGGCCACAGTTATTTCAATATTAAGATTATCTTTAATAATCCGCGCAGCTTTCTTGCAGGCATCAAGGCGCGTACCAAAGCTCAGCAGCGCAATCTTTGAGCCGTCTTGAATAATGCGGCCTTTACCTATGGGAAGGATTTTCGGCGCTTTGGGGATATCAACCCCAACTCCGTTGCCCCGTGGATAACGAAGAGCGATTGGCCCGTCATCATAGGAAGCAGCCGTCTTTACCATATGGGCAAGCTCGGCTTCGTCGCTGGCGGCCATTACAACCATGTTAGGCAAGCAAGTCATGCAGGCAATATCAAACGAACCGGCGTGGGTTTGTCCATCTTCTCCGACCAGTCCCGCGCGATCCATGGCAAAGCGTACGGGCAGGTTTTGCAGGGCGACGTCATGGACAATCTGGTCATAGGCGCGCTGCATGAATGTGGAGTATATCGCAACGAATGGCTTATAGCCTTCTGCGGCCAGTCCTGCGGCAAAGGTTACGGCGTGTTGTTCGGCAATACCAACGTCAAAATAACGCTCAGGGAATTGTTTTTCAAACGCATCAAGTCCGGTTCCAGAGGGCATGGCGGCGGTAATTCCGATAATCTTTGGATCATCGCTGGCGCATTTTATCAGGCTGTCCGAGAAAACCTGCGTATAGCTTGGGGCTATATTTTTGCCTGTGCTTTTGAGCTGGTTGCCGGTGATAACGTCAAACCTGTTTACGCCGTGCATTTTATCAGCGGCGTTCTCGGCGGGGGCATAGCCTTTGCCTTTTTGGGTGATTGCATGGATCAGGAAAGGGCCTTCATGGGAGCTATCCTTGACGTTGTCCAATATCAAAAGTAAATCTTCCAGATTGTGGCCATCAACCGGGCCGATATAGTAAAAGCCAAGCTCTTCGAACATGCTGCCAGAGCCTAGAACATGGCGCGCCTTTTCTTCTGCACGTTTGGCAACGTGGCGAATGGGGGAAGGGAGCTTATCAGTTATCCGCTTTCCGGCTTCGCGGGCGTTTATATAAGGCTTTGAGGAAACCAGCCTTGTTAAATGGCTGCTCATAGCGCCGACGGGCGGAGCGATAGACATATCATTGTCATTTAAAATAACGATAAGGCGGGATTTTTTGCCGTTGATCTTTATGCTTCCGGCGTTATTCATCGCTTCGTAAGCCATACCGGCAGAGATAGAGCCGTCACCTATAATGCTTATAACGTGGTTTGTTTTGTCGCTGTCCAGATCTCTGGCGATGGCCATCCCCAGTCCTGCGGATATTGATGTAGAGCTGTGGCCTGTGCCAAACGGGTCATATGGGCTTTCCGCGCGTTTTGTAAAGCCGGACAGACCTCCGCCCTGACGGATAGTGTGCATAAGAGCCCTGCGGCCAGTAAGGATTTTGTGCGGATAGGCCTGATGGCCGACATCCCAGATGATCTTGTCTTTTGGTGCGTCAAATACTGTATGAAGGGCGACGGTAAGTTCTACAACGCCCAGTCCCGCGCCGAGGTGGCCACCGGTTTTGGCAACACATCTAACCATAAAATCACGGATTTCGCTGCACAGGTTGCCAAGTTGAGTGTTGGTGAATTGTTTCAGGTCGTTCGGGGAATTGACACGTGCGAGCAGGCTCTCATCTTTTAATGAGGGATTAGCAGGTGGTTGCATAATTTCTTTTTTTGCCTGAGCCATGGTATCGCTTTTCTATCCTATGAAAAGGGTTTGGCGCAAATGAATAATTTATAGAAGCATGATATCAGGCTCGGCGTTCAAGAACATATAGTGCAAGGTTAACCAGATGCTTTTCCCGACCATCAAATATGCGCAAGTGCTTGATTGCTTGTTCGACCAGCATTTCCGCGCGTTCTTTTGCCTGTTCCTTACCCATGGCGGATACGAAAGTGGCTTTGCCGGATTGCTCATCCTTGCGTGTGTCTTTGCCTGTGTCCTGCGGGTCTGCATCAACATCCAAAATGTCGTCGGTGACCTGAAAAGCCAGCCCCAGATCATGGGCATAATTGCAAAGAGCTTTTTTATGTGGCTCACCTGCTTTGCCAAGGATGGCACCAGCCTCACATGCAAAGGCCATAAGCTTGCCTGTTTTCATGCGCTGCATTCGGGAGATAGCGCCAAGATCAAATTCTTTCTCTTCGGCGATCAGGTCGAGCATTTGCCCGCCGACCATACCTTGAGAGCCAGCGCTGGTGGCCAGCGCTTTTATAAGCTCACAACGCACATGCGGGTCTTCATGAGTTTCAGGATCGCTTAGTACCTCAAAGGCGAGAGTTAAAAGAGCATCTCCGGCTAAAATGGCTGTCGCTTCATCGAATTGTCTGTGAACCGTAGGTTTGCCTCGGCGCAGGGCTGCGTCGTCCATGGCTGGTAAATCATCGTGGATCAGGGAATAGCAATGCACAAATTCCAAAGCGGCGGAAACCCTGCGCGCTCTGGCTGGAGCTACGTTAAACAGGGCGGCGGAATGCATGACGAGGAAGGGTCTAAGGCGTTTTCCTCCGCCAAGTGTACCGTGCCGCATAGCATCAAACAGGCGGCTTTCCGCCAGATCTGTTTTGGGGAGGAGTAAGCCGATAGTCTTGTTTACCGCTTCACTTACCGAGGTCATTTCGTCCAGCAGACCGGGGTCTGCATCGCGCAAGGATGGTGTCATTATTTATTCTTCCGGGTCCAGAGGTTGGGTTTTTACTGTGTTATTATCTGATATAGAGATCTTTTCGATCTTCACCTGAGCATCGCGCAACTTGTCTTCGCAATGGCGCTTGAGGGCAGTGCCGCGCTCGTAAGCGGATATTGATTCTTCGAGCGGAGCTTCCCCAGCTTCAAGTTTGCGTACTATGGTCTCCAGCTCTTCTAGAGCATCTTCAAAGCTAAGCTTTTCAACGGCGTTAGGGTTTGTCATTGTTAATCTTTATTTTATGTTTCGTAAATGAGAAGTGCAGTGTACGTGAGATTATGCTTTTAGACAAGTTCAAGACGCTCTTCTAATGCACCGACAAACATATGACCCAATGTAATGTGCATCTCTTGAATGCGCGCAGGGTTGGTTGATGGAACCTTAAGCAGCAGATCGCAATGCGAATTGATTTTTCCGCCTGTTTTTCCAGTCATGCCGATCGTGGTCATATCCATGCGTTTTGCTTTCTTCAGGCCGTTAAGAACATTTGCGCTATTGCCTGATGTGCTAAGACCCACGGCAACGTCTCCGCCATAACCGAGGGTTCTGATTTGTCTGGAAAAAATTTGATCAAAGCCGTAATCATTGGCGCAGGCTGTGATTGCCGAAGCGTCAAGGCTCAAAGATAGCGCGGCAATAGGGGAACGCTCACGATGGAGCTTGATCGACATTTCTGCGACAATGTGTTGTGAGTCTGCTGCGCTGCCGCCATTGCCGAAAAAGATCAGCTTGTTTCCGCGCTTGATGGCTGCCTCGGCTGTTTTGACCCATTGTTCAAAAACGATGTACTGCTCGGGGGAAAAGGTTCCTTGTGCAACGCGCATGTGATCTTCAACAATATTGTGCCAGTATTTTTCGATATCAAACGGGGGTTTAGCTTCTTTGAATTCGGGTCTTTTTGTTGCGAGATCAATCATATTATTATTGTGTCCTGTATCTGAAACTATGCTCATTACGTCTTCTTTTTTTAATGTTCAAGGGTTACTTATTCTTCTGTTTTTATGTCCTCAGGTGGTATGGGTTTGCGCTTTTGTGCAGCAAGGGCGCTGGCAACAGGAACCATGTGCTCGCGGTTATAGGCAAGCTGATCCGGCGTGACCTGGAATCCGATTAAAACCCGATAGTTATTTGCCTGATTTTTGTTCTTCACAGGAATGATCTGGCGCAGGTTCTCGAAATAGGTGTGCTCATCTTCGTTACCCCCGTAAGTAATAGCGGCAGCGAAGATTTCCTTGGCGATGATTTTCCCTGATGGAGTGGTCACGGCGACAAAGAAAGGGTAAGAGAAGAATGGCTTTTCAGAGGTTTTGTTACGTCCCTTTGGGCCAAGCTTGCCATTGAACAAGAGCTTTAAATCTATGATCGCCGTTTTGGAGGATAGCTTGCATGTGCTTTCCGCGCTTTTGAGATCAACGCGTGAAATGAGATATTCTTTCTTTTGTTTGCGTGGGTCTGAAAAATCGCTGATAGAGCTTAGGTCATCGACAATTTCGACTTGCGGGCATGGGCTGCGCAAGAGCTTTTCCGGAGTTGAGCCTGCAACATATATGTCACCTTCAATGACGTTATATGCGTCTTCTCTAAGGCCTGTGAAAGTTTGACAGGCGCTCAACAACATTATGGAAGAGCAACATAAAGCAAGAATTCTAAGCTTTTTTATCATCTCGATAATCCTGAATTATAAAGCCAAATATTAGGCCTTACACATTACGCAACATTGTGTGTTTAGGCAAGGGCTGGATTATTTGTAAAAATCTGCGTATAGCTCTAACCATGAGTAATAATGAAATAATGAGCAACAGGGATTTGAAAATAGTTCTGGCGGCGCCGCGCGGATTTTGTGCCGGTGTTTATCGGGCTATTCAGATTGTCGAGCGCGCGCTGGAGAAATATGGCGAGCCTGTTTATGTGCGCCATGAGATCGTACATAACAAGTACGTCGTTGACGGGCTGCGCAAGAAGGGCGCTGTGTTTGTTGAGGGGCTTGAGGAGATTCCCGATGACGGCCAGCCGGTTATCTTTTCTGCGCATGGTGTTGCTAAATCCGTTCCGCAGGAAGCTGCACGGCGGAAGATGTTTTACATTGATGCAACTTGCCCTTTGGTGAGCAAGGTTCATAGGGAGGCCGAGCGCCACTATAAAAACGGAGATCAGGTTGTTTTGATCGGGCATGCCGGGCATCCGGAGGTGATGGGAACGATGGGGCAGTTGCCTGAAGGCGCTGCATTGCTGGTGGAAAGTGTGGAAGATATCGGCAAGATCAAACACAGGATAAGGGATAGCAAGGCTTTGGCTTATTGCACTCAAACCACGCTTTCGGTTGATGATACGGCAGATATCGTTGAGGCCTTGAAAAGGGAGTTTCCGGCGATTAAGTGCCCTAATAAAGAGGATATATGTTTTGCTACTACAAGCCGTCAGGCGGCGATGAAGGCGATTGCTCCTTTGAGCGATGTCGTTATGGTTTTGGGCGCGCCTAATTCTTCGAACTCCAATCGTTTGGTAGAGGTGGCGGCGCTTAATGGATGCGCGCGGGCGATGCTGGTGCAGCGCGTTGATGATATTGATTGGGGTGAGTTAGAAGATGTGCGGGTTTTAGGATTAAGCGCAGGGGCGTCGGCTCCTGAAATCTTGATTGAAGAAGTCATAGAAAAAGCCAGAGAATACTTTAATGTTGAATTAGAAGAAGCTGTTATCTCGCAAGAAGACGTGACGTTTAAGCTTCCGAAGATATTGGTTTAGGAGAGATTGATTACATATATGAGCAAGATTGTAGAAATATATACTGATGGTGCATGTAGCGGAAATCCGGGGCCGGGCGGCTGGGGGGCAGTGCTTCGCTATAACGGGCATGAAAAGGAGCTGTGCGGCGGGGAGGCGGAGACCACCAATAACCGTATGGAGATGATGGCTGTTATACAAGCTTTGGAGGCTTTAAAAAAACCATCGCAGGTTAAGATTTATACGGACAGCAAATACGTGATGGAGGGCATTACCAAGTGGATTGACGGGTGGAAGGCCAAGGGCTGGAAAACGGCGGCGAAAAAGCCGGTGAAAAATCAAGAGCTTTGGCAGGAAATTGACAGGCTGGTGGATAAGCACTCGGTGGAGTTTGAGTGGGTGAAGGGGCATGCAGGCCATCCTGAGAATGAGCGTGCCGACGCTCTGGCTCGCGCGGGGATTCCTTCCTCACTATTGTGAGTGTATAATTTCTCCCCCTTGAGGGGGAGGCAATGACGGGGGCTAGTTATTCAGATGTGAATAATCGCCTTTATTAGTCTGATCTTTTTGTCTTGAACTATCGCCCGATGAGAGGAGCTTTCCCAGCAAATTGCTGAAGCCGCCATCGCTTTTGTGACGGGTTTTTGCCGGATACGTGATCGGGTTTTTGCTTTGATGCGCGGCATTTATAACCTGAGCAAATATTTGCGCCGGAAGCCCGCCTCCTGTGATTTTGCGCATCGGGCTGTTATCATCGTTCCCCAGCCAGACAATGGCGGCGGCTTCACCCGAATATCCGGCGAACCATGCATCACGGTAGTCTTGGGATGTTCCGGTTTTTCCGTAGACAGGGAAGCTTTGCGCGGCTGCCCGTCCGGTGCCGGAGATCACGACTTCGCGGAGCAGGGATGAGAGCTCTTGTAAATGCCCGCGGTCGATAATGCGTGTATAGCTTGACGGCGGCGCTCTTTTGAACAAAACATCACCATCATGTGTCGTGACGCTCGTAATTCCATAAGGATCAATTTGATAGCCGCCATTGGCAAAACTTGTGTAAACAGAAGCCATCTCCAGCATGGAAATGCCGGAGCTGCCCAGACACAGGCTAAGGTTTCTTTGCATTTGAGAGGTTATGCCCAGATCATAAGCTGTACGCATTACGTGGCCTATTCCTACATCATCACATAAACGTACGGTGGCGGTATTCATGGATTTTGCCAGTGCGTTTTTCAAGGTGACCTCGCCATAATAGTTATCGGCAAAATTGCCGGGGCGGTATTCACCTTCTGTAATTGGCGCATCAAGTATAATATCTTCGGTGCTCCAGCCGCGCTCTAACGCAGTAAGATAGACCAGAGGCTTGAAGGCAGAGCCGGGGGGGCGGCGCGACTGAGTGGTGCGATTGAACTGGCTCCGGTTGTAGTTATAACCTCCGATCATGGTGGTAACAGCGCCGTCCGGCTGCATAACCAGCACCGCTCCTTGAGAAACAAAGCTCATCGCATCGGTGTTATCAATAGCATTGGTGAGTGCTGATTTTGCCTGATGGTGCGTTTTAAGATCCAGCGTCGTTTGCACAATCATGTCAACGCCCGGAACTCCAATAATTTCATCCAGACCGCTGACAACCCAATCGGCAAAATAGCGCGCTGTACGCTGGTCATTGATATGTTTGTTAGGAAGCGAAATCACTATGCCTTCGTTTTTTATATCGCTTTGCTTGATATATCCGGCCTCGACCATTGAGCTCAAAACGAGGTTGGAGCGCTCAATAGCCAGCTTTGGATCATTGTGCGGGGAATATCTGGACGGGGCTTTAAGCAGTCCGGCCAGAACGGCGGCCTCACGCAATGTCACGTCTTTGGCGGATTTGCTGAAATAAAGCTGTGCCGCGGCTTCAAAGCCATAGGTGCCGGAGCCGAGATAAACCCTGTTCATATAGGCGCTTAATATTTCCTCTTTGCTCAGCTCTTGTTCCAGCCAGATGGCGAGCATGGCTTCCTTTATTTTGCGCGCTAATTTGCGCTCATGGCTGAGGAAAAGGTTCTTTGCCAGTTGTTGGGTAATTGTCGAGCCGCCCTGAACAAAACGGCCTTTGCTGATATTTACTGTCATAGCGCGCAGGATGCCGAGTATATCAACGCCGGGGTGCGAGTAAAAACGCCGGTCTTCGGTTGCGATTACAGCCTGAGGAAGATGCGGGGGTAAATCCTCAACCCTTATGTTCTGGCCTTTGCTTTCGCCGTAACGGGCAAACTCGGTTCCGTTAGAGGCCAGCAGGATAATGGAGGGGCGGCGCTCAAACGTTGCGGAGCGAGTGATGTCGGGCAGGTCACGGGCAAACCAGAGCAAGGCTCCCGCCATAAATACCACAGCCCAGACCCCCAGCACAAAGCACCAGCGGAAAAAGACCACAGCCAATGAAGGTTTTTTTATCTGTGGCTGCCTTCTGCGCCTTTTGCCCGCGTTTGTTTGTTTGCGGGCTTGGGCTGAATTCTTAACTCCGGCAGATTTTTTGCCGGGTTTTTTTCTTTTTTTCTTTGTCGGTATTGTGCTTTTTGCCATATTTTTTATTTAGCCGAATTTTCTTTTAGGGTCAGGACCTATTAATTATATCCATTCTGCGCCTGTCAAATTTTTAGTAAATGGAAGCCAAAACCGCGCAGGGCATAGCCGTAGCTACGTTCAAGCGGTTTTGGCGATCAGATACAAAAATTTGCGGCGCCCTGACGGGTTCCATTATATAAGGCAAATTACCTTCTTTTTTGGCCTTTGAATATGCTACGGCATGTCCTTCAGTCCAAAAAATTGATCCTTTGCCTTATATAATGGAACAGAATTGTACATAATTAATAGGTCCTGACCCTAAAGGCAAGCTTCGCTGACCCTTAGGAATCAAATTCAGATAAAGTATTAAGTTCCCTGCGTAAGTGTGCTTTTCTTATGCGCTTTTTAAGATCGCGCTCCTCAAGATCACCTTGTTTCCTTAATGCCAGAATCGAAAGGATCGGCGGTATAAACAGAAGCATCGCCAGAAAAACATCACTGCCATAGCTTTGCGAAAGAGCCATACTAGCAACAATAATCATTATAATGTTTGCAATATAAGCAAGTATGCGTACAAAAAATCCATCACCACCCTTTTTAAAGTTCGGGCAGCATATTTTTTTGCCGGTATCCGTGGTAATTTCGGAATAGCCGTTCTTGGTTTCTTCTGACATTTCAAGTCTCCATTTTTTCAGTATCGCCATAACCCGGAAGGTTGTGTTATAACAATAGCTCAGATCATCTTTATTTCAAACAAGGGGATTTATTATGTGCCGCTTTTTGTACTCTTCTAGAACAGCCTTATTTGCTCTTTTCGCTTTTTTATATGCAAGCGCATTTTTAAGCCTTCCGGCGCACGCTGCGGAAATCGTTGTGGATAGCCATGTAAGAGCGGTTACGGTTTACAATGATCGCGCAACTTTAACGCGCAGCGCAAAAGTAGAAATCCCTGCCGGAGCGCATACGCTTGTTTTTAAGGGCATTCCTTTAAATATTTACACGGATTCACTACGCGCTCAGGGAGCTTCTTCCGCGGATGTCGTCTTCGGCGCGCTGGAGCATAAACGTGATTCATCGGAAGATTATATCGTTCCCAAAGAAAAAGAACTTAATGCACAAATTGAAAAGCTGGAAGATGAGAACAAACTCCATCAGGCGGATAAAAGCTCTCTTTTCTCGGCTAAAACATTTTTAGAAAATATCGGGAGGACAGCCTCTTTGCGAGAAAACGAGGAAATCGCCAAACTGGAATTAAACCCGGAGGCGTGGGGCGGAGCGGCAGACAGCCTTACGATGAAACTTTCGGAAAACCTGAAAGCCGATCTGGCGCTGGATATTAAAATTCGTGATAATAAGCGCAAAATAGAAAACCTTAGAAATGAATTGCGTGGTTTGCGCACAGGGCAAAAGCAAAGCTATAGCGTCTCATTGCCGTTTGAATCCAGTAATGCAACGACGCTTGATGTTGATTTGCTGTACCAGATATCGAACGTCGGCTGGCAGCCAATATATGACGCGCGCCTCGATGTTAATAGCGGTAAGCTGGATCTGGTGCAGTATGGCTCTTTGTGGCAGCGCACTGGCGAGGATTGGGAAGATGTTAAATTGACGCTCTCTACCGCGCAGCCCAGCCGCGGAGCAGGCCTGCCGGATTTATCAACGCATTGGGTTTCGCTCTATCAACAAAGGCAGCGCATAAATGAAAATGCACGTTCTGTATTGGGGGCAGTAGGGGGCGGAGCGCCAATGACCACTTTTAAAAGCATGGCAATGGAAGATAAAATGGAAATGGATAGTGCACAGGAACCAAGAGAAGCGAGTTTCCAAAGCGCCCAAATCAACACAGAAGGATTTGTCGGCGAATATGTTATCCCCGGCCCTGTTGATGTGAAGGCGGACGGCACCAGAGCAAAAGTTCTTATTGGAAACTTTGAGACGGAAAATACTTTGGAAGTACAGGTTAAACCTCAGATGAGCGCTCAGGGATATCTTGTGGCCAAAGCTGAGCTAAAGGGCGAGGCTCCGGTATTGCCGGGCAAGGTAAGTCTGTTCCGCGACGGAGCTTATATCGGGCAGAGCTATACGGAAATGCTGCGCCCCGGCGATGAGGCACAGCTTGCTTTTGGCATTGATGATAATATCTCGGTTACGCGCAACATGATTGTAGACAAGCGTAGCGAGGCAGGCATGATCTCTAAAAGCAACGTTCAGGAGCGCGGCTTTGTAACTCGTATCAAGAGCTTGCACAAAAAGCCGGTTTTACTGGCCGTTCTTGAAACTATCCCCACCGCAACGGATGAGAAGATCACTGTTACAATTCTTAAAGACAAAACCACACCATCTTATGAAAGCGATGTAGACGATGTAAAAGGTCTGTTGCGCTGGTCTATGGAGCTTCAGCCAAAAGAAGAAAAAGAAATCAAACTCGGCTGGGAAGTATCATGGCCTAAGGATGATGCGATATCAGGGCTTTAAGGGGCACTTTATATATATGTATATAAAGTATAAGGACAAAAAAGGTTAGAATGAGCACAGATCATACTGAATTCATAAATCGTCACCGCAGGACAGTTGTCCACACACCTAAAAAAAAGCACAACAACCTCCATATGGTGCTTTTGTTGGGGATCGTCCTTTTATATCTGGTGTCCTTGATATACATCGTGCGCCTTGCACATATTGATCAAAGCACAATCATTCTTTCGGTGAGCGTCTTTTTACTTGCCAGCGCGCTGGCTTTTGTTGCGCGCCGGACGCAAAACCTGCAAAGACGGCAGGAAAAAGAGCTGGTTTTGCTGGGAGAAGTCTTCGAAGGAAGCCGAGGCGGGCGCCTGATTGCCGATAGCGCGGACAACACACTTTATTGTAACCAGAAATTCAAAGAGCTGTGCGCCTCAAAGGATAACAGCACCTATAGCGGGCTTGTCCAGATGTTCTCCGGCAACGATCAGGCGGAATCCCTGTTTCTGGCCTTGAGCGATCAGGCACATCGGGGGCTGGCCGACTCTATAGAACTATACTGTGACAAGCAGGATTTTGAAGGCTGGTATCAGGTTTCAGCACAACCCGTCGCAGGCCATGCGGGATATATTCACTGGCGCATTGACAACGTTACCGAGAAATACACCGCAGACCGCGCCGTGCGTGAAGAGCGGGAAAAGCTGATAGACTTCACGGATAACGCTCCGGTCGGGTTTTATGTCGTGGATGAAAAGGGAAAGTTCTTATTCGCTAACGCAACGCTGGCGCGATGGCTCGGCGCCGATCTGAAAAAGCTGCTGGAGAGCGGACATCTTCACACCTATCTGGAAGAACCTCCTGAAAAGGGTAGGCCGTATGATTTGATAGAATCAGGCGGTGATAAACAACTGGTCGAGATAGAAATGAAAGGCTCTGGAGGCAGGACTTTCCTTGCTTCTATCAACCACAACGTCATAAAAAATGAAGACGGCACAGTGCGCACGCGCGCGGTTGTCCATGATCTTACGTCAGAGCGGGCAATGCGCCGCGCTCTTAAAGCTTCCGAAGATCGCTTCCGCCGCTTTTATGAAGAAGCCCCGCTGGGGATTGTGCTGGTCAATGATGACGGCATGATTGAAGACTGTAACAGCCAGTTTGCCGGCATGATGGATCGTAAGCGCAGCAAGCTGGAGGGAAAGCACTTTAAGCTGTTGATCTCTGATGCTGACCGTGAGCGCGTGCTTGATGCGATGAAGCATATGCAGGAAGGCCAGCCAATGGAAGAAGCTCTGGAAGTTTCTCTTCAGGGCAGGGATGAGCGCGAAATAGCAACGCAGCTTCATGCACGCCGTCTGGCCGATGGAGGATCAACAGTTCTCCACTTTATAGACGTTACCGAGAAAAAATCGCTTGAACGGCAATTTGTGCAGTCGCAGAAAATGCAGGCTGTTGGCCAGCTCGCTGGCGGTATAGCGCATGATTTCAACAATCTGCTAACCGCTATTATAGGATTTTGTGATCTTCTGTTGCTGCGGCACAAGCCGGGGGATTCCTCCTTTGGCGATATTATGCAGATAAAGCAGAACTCTAACCGCGCCTCTAATCTGGTGCGGCAGCTTCTCGCTTTCTCAAGACAGCAAACACTGCGCCCGCGCGTTCACGATATAACCGATATCCTGACCGAACTTTCTCACCTGCTGCGGCGGTTGATTGGCGCAAACATAGAGCTTGATATGGTGCACGGCTCTGATCTTGGCCTCATAAAGGTTGATGAAGGGCAAATGGAGCAGGTTCTTATTAACCTCGTTGTTAATGCCCGCGACGCAATGAAAGAAGTCGGCCACTTGTCCATCACAACCGAAAACTTCACAAACCGTGAAGAGATCAGCGTTATGGAAGAGGAAATGCCGCCGGGACACTGGGTTCTTATCAAAATTTCCGACACTGGCTGCGGCATTAGTAAAGACAATATAGGCCGTATTCTTGAACCGTTCTTTACGACTAAAGGGGTCGGGGAAGGTACAGGCCTTGGATTAGCGACAGTTTACGGGATTATCCGCCAAACCGGCGGCTATCTGGATATAAAAAGCACTGTGGGAAAGGGCACAACCTTCTACGTTTATTTGCCGCGTATCTCCGAAAGCGAGGAAGAAGAGGAGGAAGAACATACTTTCGAAGAGGATAGCGCCAAAGATCTTACCGGCTCCGAGCGGATATTGCTCGTGGAAGATGAAGCCGCCGTCCGTACTTTTGCACAACGCGCGCTGGTTAATAAGGGCTATGAGGTTCTGTGCGCCGAGAGTGGAGATCTGGCTCTGGAAATGCTCAAAACCGAGGATCTGGATAAGATTGACCTTCTTATCACCGACGTTGTGATGCCCGGAATTGACGGGCCTATTCTTGCACAACGGATTCGCCAGAGTAGCCCTAACCTGAAGATCATCTTTATTTCTGGCTATACCGAAGACAAGCTCAAAGAATATATGGGCGAAAACACGTATTTTCTCCCCAAACCCTTTACCCTCAAGGCTCTTGCCGCCAAGGTAAAAGAGGTTCTGGTGGGATAGATTTTTTTTCGTTCTCTTTCTGTACTTTTACCCTTGACGCGAGAACAAAGTATGTACATTATGATGTGCATAAGCGCGATGTGGATTCGCTGGAAATCATTTGCACAACGCAGGTAACTATGCGAAAAGGGAGACATAGCCATGAATGTTACACAGCTCCATCAAGATAAGACAAGTAAGGATTCCAATATGACCGGTAACAATGCCGAAAAGCAAAAAGCTTTGGATGCAGCCCTTTCACAGATTGAACGCGCCTTTGGCAAAGGCTCGATTATGAAGATGAATGACGGCCAGAAAATCGAAGTGGAAACGGTTTCCACCGGATCGCTTGGGCTTGATATAGGCCTTGGTATCGGTGGCTTGCCAAGGGGGCGTATTATCGAAGTGTACGGGCCGGAAAGCTCTGGAAAGACAACACTGGCTTTGCACGTGATTGCAGAAGCGCAAAAAAACGGGGGCACATGCGCGATTGTGGATGCGGAGCATGCTTTGGATCCCGGCTATGCTAAAAAGCTGGGCGTGGATATTGATAATCTTCTTATTTCTCAACCCGATGCAGGAGAGCAAGCTTTGGAGATCACCGATACGCTTGTACGTTCCGGCGCTCTGGATGTTCTGGTTGTCGACTCCGTGGCGGCGCTCGTGCCGCGTGCCGAGCTTGAAGGAGAGATGGGTGATTCCCACATGGGATTGCAAGCCCGTTTGATGTCTCAGGCTTTGCGTAAACTCACAGGTTCGATCTCCCGCTCGCGTACTATCGTGATCTTTATTAACCAGATACGTATGAAAATTGGCGTGATGTTTGGCTCGCCTGAAACTACGACCGGTGGAAACGCTCTTAAATTTTATGCCTCTGTACGCCTTGATATCCGCCGTATTGGCGCAATCAAAAACAAGGACGAGATTGTTGGTAACCAGACTCGCGTAAAAGTCGTCAAAAACAAGATGGCACCGCCCTTCCGTCAGGTTGAATTTGATATTATGTACGGGGAGGGGATCTCCAAATTAGGGGAGCTTATTGATCTGGGGGTAAAAGCCAATCTGGTGGAAAAAGCCGGATCATGGTTTTCTTATGATGGCCAGAGAGTTGGTCAGGGGCGCGAAAATGCGAAAGACTTTTTACGCGAAAACCCCAAGATTGCAGCCAAGCTGGAAAAACAAATACGCGCTGATGCTGGCCTTATCGCAGAAGAGATGCTCGGCGGAACAGCAAAAACGGCGGAAAAACCGGTAAAGAAAGCGGAAGAAACGGCTGCTGCTGATAACGGATAATTTAGGTTCTGACCCTAGCAGGGTCAGAAACCCTTTACGCGGGCTTGTGGCGGCGGGGCTTGCTGCGGCGGGTCATGATCAACGTGGCCGTGATAAGCCGAGGGCGTAGATAACGGGTCATTCCTGATCTTATACTAATTCGCCTTCTTCGCATGAGTTCGCCCGCCTTCGATCTCGCCGTGCTCAGCTAGAGGTAGGTCGGCTGTGTTTAAGCGCGGATCGCCCCCTTGGACGCCTCTGCTCATGCCTCGCCTTGGAAGCCTGCTCATGCTTTGAATGCAAAATGGTATTATATAGCGCCGTGGAGGATCAAAAACTCGTCTTTAGCAGACGCTGCTTTTGTTTGCCCCAATCGCGCTTTTTTTCACTTTCGCGCTTGTCGTGCATTTTCTTACCTCTGGCCAAAGCTATATCCAGCTTGACTTTTCCGCGCTCATCAAAGAACAGCTTTGTCGCAACGATGCTCATACCTTCTTTAGCCACAGCGCCCATGAGCTTATTAATCTCGCGCTTGTGCAATAACAGCTTGCGAGGTCTTTTCGGATCATGCTGTAGATGTGCTCCTGCTTGCTGATACTCTGGTATATTAGCGTTAAAAAGCCATATATCGCCGTTCTTCGGTCCGACATATGATTCCTTGATGCTGCACTGGCCAAGCCTAAGTGATTTCACTTCGGTTCCTTTAAGCATGATACCGGCTGTGAATTCATCATGCAGCTCATAATCAAAGCGCGCTTTTTTATTATCAGCCACGCTCTGACTGGTAGATATCATGCCGGATTTTTTCTTTTTCTTTGCCATCGTTTTCTTTAAGGCCAGAACCTGTAAAATAGTTATTGTTTACTCTTTATTATAAATGACTATAAATGGCAAAATCCTGAGTTTCAGGCCGCCTTGACGGCCATATTACCTTTGATTCCCGCAAAGTCCAGAGCCGCGTCGACTTTTTCACGCGCCTGTCTGGAAGCAGGAAGCAGTGGCAAACGCACCTCATCACAGCATATTCCGATTTTTTGCGCCGCATATTTCACAGGAGCCGGACTGCTTTCACAAAACAGATCACGCGCCAATGGAAGCAACTTGTCACGCAAGCTATTAAAGGTCTCCATATCGCCGGAGCGCCACGCATTTTGCATATCCGCACATTCTTTAGGCGCAATGTTCGAAACCACGGAAACACAACCAACACCGCCTTGCGCCAGATGAGCAGCGGCAGTAATATCATCGCCGGAAAGCTGACAAAATTCTGCCCCGATTGCATGACGTATTTTTAATGGTCGACTCAAATCTCCCGTAGCATCTTTAACCCCGATAATATTAGGAAGCTTCGCCAGTCTGGCCATTGTCTCAACACTCATATCGATGACACAACGTCCCGGAATATTATAAAGAATAATCGGCAAGCCGACTTCATTATGTACTGTGGTAAAATGCGCGAACAAGCCGTCTTGTGTGGGTTTGTTGTAATAGGGCATAACCATCAAAGCCGCATCCGCCCCGATTTCTTTTGCATATTTAGTCGTCGCCAGAGCGGTTCTTGTATCATTAGAACCAGTCCCCGCAATAACCGGAATTCTTCCCTTGACCACCTCGACACAACGCTTAAGAATAGCGTAATGTTCTTCTTTATCCAAAGTCGGGGCTTCACCCGTCGTGCCACAGGGAACCAATGCATGAGTGCCATTCTCGATTTGCCATTCAATCAGATTTTCAAACGCCGGAAAATCAATTTCACCGTCCTTGAACGGGGTAATCAGAGCTGTGATAGAACCATAAAACATAGCGTCTCTCTTTTGTTGCGGATCCTTGATACGGCGAATTTCAATCTATCTTGTCACCCCGTCCTTTGCAATATAGCAAGGCGCTATTGCCTCTGTTTAAAGGCTTTTTTTGCAAAAAGAGGCCATAAGGTAAGGCCCTTGAGATATCTTTTTACATTTGCTGTTCTATTTGTATGTATCTTTGCGGTGGCTCCTTTTGCCCGCGATGCTCTGGCGGATGACAAAGGATATAGTGTTTTTACCCGCGGGCAGACAAAAGATGCTCAAACTATGACGGTGCAGGCTTTGCGCCTAATCAGTGATGATAAATGGGAGGAAGCCAAGGCGCTGATTGCGCAAAGCAAAGACCCGCTGGCGAGCAAAATATATAGCTGGTTACTGCTTAAAAGCACAAATAAAGACCAATGGGATAATAACCTTTTTATAAGCCTGTCTCAATTTATTCGCCATAATCCGCACTGGCCGGATGTCCAGAAAATGAAAATGCGTGCCGAACTGGTAATGCCCGATACATTATCTAATGATGAGGTTATAGCATGGTTCGAGGATTTTCCTCCCCGGAGCTTCGTGGGTATGCGCAGATATATGGATGCATTGATTATCAATGGCAAACGAGATCAGGCAAAGGAAATGCTGGCTAACTGGTGGGCCAGCTCAGAAATATACCGATCACAACAAAAACAGATAGTCAGGGATTATAACGCCTATCTTACTCTTGATGCCCATAAAAAGCGCTGTGATACTTTGCTGTATAAGGGGGATTTCGGAAACGCGCTGGCCATAGCTGACTTGCTTGGTAATGGATACCCGGAGCTTGCCCGCGCGCGTATGGCGCTGGCAATGGACAAAAATACAGGGCTGGGGAGATTGATAGACAAGGTTCCAAAATCCCTGCAAAACGATCCGGGTCTACTTTATGAGCGCCTGCGCTGGCGCCGGAAAAGAAATCTTGATAACGGCGCGCTGGAGATTTTGTATAAAACCCCGCCCGCCGATCAGGTGCATAACGAGTTTAAGGAAAAATGGTGGCAGGAGCGCCATATCATAATTCGCCGCTTGTTGGAAAAAGGCAAGCACCAGCAGGCGTATGAGCTTGCCTCCGGCCATATTCAAGATGATGGCTTTGCCTATGCTCAGGCGGAGTGGCTCGCCGGATGGCTTGCTTTACGGCTCATCCATCGCCCAACCGAAGCGTATGAGCGCTTTACAGCTTTATACTCTCAGGTGACGACACCGGTGAGTAAGGCGCGCGCCGCATATTGGGCTGGCCGCGCGGTGGAGGATATGGGGCAAAGCGCAATGGCTCAGGACTGGTACAAAAAAGCTGCCGAGTTCAAAATGACTTTCTATGGCCAGATGGCAGACGCCGCATTGCTTCAGGAAAATCGATTGCCACAAAGGAGCTTGCCGCATCTTTCCTCCTCTCAGCGTGAGATTTATGAACGCTCCGAGCTGGTAAAGGCTTCCGATTTGTTTATGGAGGCAGGGCAGACCGCCACGTCAGAGGACTTTATTGATGCATTCCTGCAAACAGACGAGACACCAAAAGCTTATCGTTTCGCCGCCGAACATGTCGCCAAAAATGAAAATTATCATATGGCTGTGAAGTTTTCCAAAAAAGCCATGAGCAAAGGGTTGTTCCTGACCAAACAATCCTACCCGACGATTACAAAGTACCTGACAAGAATCAATTATACGGAATGGGCTCTCATCCATGCTTTAATACGGCAGGAAAGTATGTTTGACCCAAATGCGAAAAGTTCTGCGGGAGCGCTTGGGTTAATGCAACTTATGCCTTCAACGGCGCATCATGTTGCTAGAAAATCCGGCGTGCCATATCAGAAAGTCTGGCTTACCTCCAACCCCGAATACAATATTAAATTAGGCTCATATTTCATCGCACAACTCGTTGATCGCTATGATGGAAGCTATCCGTTAGCACTCGCAGCATATAATGCGGGACCAACGCGCGTGAATAAATGGTTGGAGTTATTTGGAGACCCCCGAAAAGGGGAGGTAGACCTTATAGACTGGATAGAATTAATCCCGATATATGAAACAAGGAACTATGTACAACGTGTGATGGAGGGGGTGTATATGTACAGGTTGAGATTGAAACACATACAAAAGCAACCCGAAAAACAACTGCATGTTGATATATATAGTAGTAAAAATGGCTTAAACGAAGCGTTGTAGATAAGAAATATGAAATATTGATTTATTAAACAGAGCGGGCGGTTTTGCTGGTATTTAAACTGTGATACAATCCGTATGGGTTTATTTTTGCACTCGATGTGCGTGTGTGCTAGAATGTTGTGTATGGTCTTTTAAGTGTGGGTGAAGAAATACTATGAAACTGCTGATTGCTGACGATCACACATTGTTTCGGGATGCTCTTGTTCAGTATATTGAACGATCAAATCCATTATCTTCGGTTGTATTAGCCAAAGATTTCCATGAGGCATATAATATTGTTAAAAAGGATCCCTTGCAGGATCTTGTGATTTTAGATTTGCGTATGCCGGGTATGGACGGACTGCAAGGGTTTAAGACCCTTAAACAACAATTTCCGGACATTCGGGTGGCTCTTATGTCGGGGATAGCAGAAGAGGAAGACGTCAAGAACGCTCTTGATGCGGGGGCTGTGGGGTACTTACCTAAAACAATGTCAGGCAGAGCACTCCTTACAGCTATTGAGCAAATTGTCGCTGGAGAAAAATATATTCCAAAGGGAAAAAACTCTGCGTATATGCCGTCTTATTACGCGGATCATCCATCAAAATCAGAAATATTCGATAAGCCTAAACCTGAATTAACCCCTCGTGAGTCAGAGGTATTGTCATACCTTTTAAATGGTTCATCAAATAAAGAAATTGCCCGCGCTCTGGATCTTCAGGTCGTAACGGTCAAGCTCCATATCCGTGGTATTTGTCGTAAACTAAACGCCAAAAATAGAACTCAGGCCGCTCTTAAGGCCAGAGAAATGGGCATTAAACCAATATCGTTAACATAAACTCAGATGCTTCTTCACCTATTTCAATTTTAATCTTAATGATACCAATAATTCTTATAAAAAGGACTGATGCATGATGCTCTTTGAGGGGCGCGGTTATAAACTGCTTTATTATATTCCGGGAATAATTGTCCTTTTCCTATCCATGATTGCCCTGTATTCAGCTTCGCAGCTAATGAATACGCGAGGCGAAGTGGGAGAAAAATACAAATACTATGCGAGCGCTTTCATAGAAATGGAAGAGGCAATGCATGTGTTTGAAAAGAAGCTTCTTAATTATATTTCAGGGGAACCGGAAACAACATTTTCGGATGTAACAAAAGAATTTGAAGCATTGAACGATAAACTCGTTGAGTTTCAAAGTGGCCGCAACTCCGGCTTGCAAATGGATAAAGGCAGCAATCTTAATTATGAACTGACGCTATACCGCGTACATATGGAAATGCTGCGTCTGGCCGATGCTTTGAACGCATATGAAAATAGCTATAAAGAAGATATGGAGCGGGATCAGATTATCAAGTCTCAGCATGAGCGTCTGGAAGTTATTCGCAATGATGTCGGTAAGCTGCAAGACAGCATTATCCGCGGATTTGTTTATGCAATGTTTGAAGGTCGTATCAAGGAAAAAGAGGGTGGCCTCTACTGGATGATCTTTTTTATGGGGTTTTGCGGGTTTGTTTTATTGGTTATGAACTCCGGCAAACTTAAAGAGCTTGAAAGACTGCACGGAGAGAAAAAAGAAGCAATAGATCTTTTGCAAGAAAGGTTGGCAGCGCTAGAGGCCGCTACGGATGGTATTTTTATCGTTAATGCCGAAGGTAAAATGACATACATGAATGGCGCGTTTTACTCCATTATTAATGGAGGGAACTATTCGCACAGTTATGAAATAAAGCGCAAAGCGATGTTCGGTAAACCCTGGCAGGAAGTTTTTTCACAATCAGATGTTGAGGTTCTTGAAGAAGATATTATCCCGAAACTAAAGAAACATGGCGCATGGGTTGGAGAATTCCAGATAATTAAAGATGATAAATCCCGTATATGGACAGATATGTCTTTGACGCAATTACCCGAAGGGGGATTAATCGGAACAGTTCAGGATGTTTCCTATAAAAAGAAAGCCGAAAAGGAGAAAAAAAATCTTGAAGAGCAGTTTTATCAGGCTCAAAAAATGGAGGCAATCGGGCGGCTTGCGGGAGGAATAGCGCATGACTTTAACAATATTCTAGCTGCCATGAATGGCTATGCTGAGTTTTTGATCGATGATTTAAAAGAAGGAAGCAAACAGCATAAATTTGCCGAAAATATATTAAAAGCAGGGAGGCAGGCGCATTCTTTGGTAGACCAGATGCTGGCTTTTTCCAGACGCAGCGATAGCGAGCAGGATATTGTTGATGTCCGCCAGGCTCTGGAAGAAGTTGTCGGGATGGTAAATATAAGCCTGCCCAAGTCAATAGGTATGACAACCAGTATTACGCCTGATCCATTGTTGATAAGTGGAAATTTAACCCAATTATCGCAGATGATAATGAATTTATGCGTAAATGCACAAGATGCCATAGACGCAGATTATGGGGAATTAACAATCCATCTGGGCGTTGAAAACACAGAAAACCTTTGTATATCAGATATTTATAAAGATGAGCTCCCTAACCCTTCTGAAACACCATATATGCGCATTGATGATATAGGCGCCGGTCACGCCCGTATGGTCGTTGGACATCTGGCTCATGAATATTGTTATGCAAAGCTAAGTGTGAATGACACAGGAAGCGGGATAAGCCACGCTATTATGGAACATATATTTGAACCATTTTTCACCACCAAACCGGTCGATAAGGGAACAGGGCTTGGGCTGTCAACTGTTCTGGGCGTTCTGGCTTCGCACCGTGCCTTTATGGTTATCGAAAGCAAGCTTGGCTCTGGCACGAGCTTTGATGTTTATCTGCCGTTGCTTGTTGAAGCGAAAGAAAATCACAACAGTATTAAAGATTGCCGCAATCGGAAAAAGTTGGACAGGGAAAAAACAAACGAGGGAGAAGCTCCGGCTCGCCCACCGGAAGAATCAAAAATCAAAACTATAAAAAAAGAGCCGATCTCTTTAAAACCACCCGAAAAAAAGCAAAAAAAGAAGAAGGGGGATCTTCATATTTTACTGGTCGAAGATCAAAAGAACGTACAAAAAGTAATCACAACAATGATCGAGCGTTTTGGATATAGCGTTTCTAAAGCCAATTCGGGTATGGAGGGGCTTGAGATGATACGCAATAATCCCACAGGCTATGATATTATCATTACTGATTATAATATGCCCAAAATGACCGGCCTTGAAATGGTACATCAAGTCTCTCTGGACTTGCCTGATCTGCGGTTTATTTTGCTGTCAGGGTATAGCATGGAAAAGATGCAAGAGCTGATTGACGGAATCCCTTCGTTCAAAGCTGTCTTGCGCAAGCCCGTGTCCAGAAATATTCTGGACGATGTCATAAAAGAGGTCATGGAAGATTAGGGGGATAAACCTAACCCCGCCCTTCTTTCCACCACAAAAATAGCAGGGAAGAAAACAGTATCAACAAGCTCAACCACTCAGGAAGCAGCGTAATATCTTTCACGCGCGATACTGTGAAATCACCGTTTTGTCTTAAAGCCAGCCAGTTTGATCCGCCATATCGCCGCGCTTTTCTGGATGCCCGCAACACAGGATCAGGGGTGTCGTTAAGCCAGATATGAGTCCCCCCCGTTGCTTCTACGAGCGATCGCATGATATCCGGTGTAGAAATAACGCCTTCCAGCTCCAATGGGTTAATATCCCCGACAATTACAGATTTTTGCATACCTTGAACATCTTCAAAAGCATAAACGCCAAGGCTTTTCGCGGTCATCTTATGGACAAGCATGTTTTGCGCATTTTTCTTTAAAGCGATTAGCTCGACTTCCCCGTCAGGATTTCGCACAGACATTGTCTCTTCGTCCTTGCCAAAGCTTTGTTTTTCAATAGTGATTTGGTCTTTATTTACACTTACGTTAAAAGCCCGCTCATCCAGCTCCGGCTCTTTCATTAGCCAGTGCACAATACGGCGCAAAAGTTCGGCATGAGGGCCGCCGCCATCAAACCCCTGTGCCCAAAGCCATATATGGTCGCTGGAAAGCTGGGCAACCCGCCCTTTATCAACTCGGTCAAGAATAAGTAAAGGTTTATTATCTCCGCCGCCAGCACTCATCAAAACATCGCCACGGTTCGCCTTGATATCAATATACCTTAACCAGCTCCCCCATGGCTCTTCCTCCTCAGCTATACTGCCACGATTACCCCATAATAGAGCCCTTGTAACCGGATGTTGATGCCCAAGCGGAGTTACTACAGGCTTGTACCTTTCTTCGGTTACTTTCCCCGTAGGGCTGGCCGGAAGGATATCTCCCAAAGGAGTGTCATAGATCGAGCTGCGTCCTGCAAAAGCAGGGCCATTGGCGCTCAGGAAGGCTCCTCCCATTCGCACATAGCGCACAATATTTTGAAAATAAATATCAGGAAGAATGTCATTAACCCGATACTGGTCAAAAATAATCAGATCAAAATCATAGATTTTGACATTGAATAGCTCATCAAACGGAAAAGCAATCAAAGACAATTCCTTACGCGGCGTATAATCCAGCTTTTGCGGCTCGCGCAAAATAGTAAAATGCACCAGATCAACGCCCGGATCAGAAGTCAGCAAGTCCCGCCATGTTCTTTCGCCCGAATGGGGAATGCCGGATATAAGCAGGACTTTCAGGCGGTCACGTACGCCATTAACGACGATTGCTGTTTTATTATTGGTAAAAGTAATTTCATCGCTTACACTATCAACAGACAAAGAAAAAATATTTTGTCCAGCACTTGTGATAGGCAAGTCGATGGTTTGCTCTTCATTAACCGGCACGTAATAATTATGGCGGGAGCCATCATGATATTGCAGCGTCACGCGCGCTTCTTTTTGAGCAATATTTTCAGTGTCCTCAATCTTGTAACTAATGGAAATAGTCTTGCCCACCAAGCCATACGCCGACGCATTCGTAACAACAATCCTGCGGTCTTTCTCATCTTTTTGTCCGGTAAGGAGCAAGTGCACAGGCCCGTATAGATCTTTGTAACGCTCTATATCTTTGGGAACGTCGTGTATCTGCCCGTCGCTGATTACAATAACTCCGGCGCGCCTTTTTGTCGGGACATCCGCCAGAGCATTATCCAGCGCAGAAAACAAATCTGTGCGGGCGCTTAGTGTTTGTTCCAGGGGAGCATGAACAACGCGTACATCAAAAACATCATCTTTTGCCAAAGCTTTTTGAACATAGGATAAGGCTTTTTGCGCACGCATAGAGCGCTTTTCAAAGTCTTGGGACATGCTTTCATCAACGATAATAGCCGCCACATCCCTTGTTTGATTGCGCTCTTCCTTGAGTAAAGAGGGGTTGAACAAGACCAGCATGAACAAAGCAAACATAAAGCACCGCCATACAAGGCCGCGGCGGTAATAAATTACAGTCATTATAAGCAGAGCAAACCCCAGAGCTATCAACGCGGCCAGCCATGGCCAGCCAATAATTGGCGTGAAGTGCAAAGAGGCAGTAAGGCCGACATGTGAATTAAGCGTGCCTATCATCTTTATTGCCCAAGCCTCCTTAAAATATGTTCAATATGAACCTGATCGGCTTTATAATTTCCGGTGAGTGCATACATAATAAGGTTTATACCAAAACGAAGGCTCATCTCCTGTTGGCGGCGCGCGGAGTTGCCACTTTCTCCCGCATAGCGATTTGTGTTTTGTTGATCGTAAGAATCCGCCCATGACCCAATCCAGTCATTACTGCCGATAATAACAGAAGAAACATTATCGCGCCCTCCGGTGCTCACGCGCTCAACCCATAAAGTTCCAGAGTTATAACGCCCCGGAAATTCTTCCAGCAAATAAAAAGTCCGCCCCAGCACATGGTCGTCTGGAATAGGCTCAATCGGTGGAATATCCAAAGACGCAGTGATCTGCCTTAGGGTCTTTGCATTTTCCGTGTTAATCATACTGCGCGTTGAGCGGTTTTGATCCCGCGTGTCAAAGACAATGGTTCCGCCATGATCGAGATAGGATTGAATGTTCTTCATGGCTTTGTAGGAATAGCTCTTTTGCCCGGCATCAACAGGCCAGAAGATAATCGGGAAAAAGGCCAGAGTGTCGCTTTCAGGGTTAAGCCGCGCCACGCCCGCAGGCTCAACCGATGTACGCATCGATAAAGCACTGGAGAGCGATTCTAGCCCCTTATGCGTAATATTATCAAGCGTGCTATCTCCGGTTTCGATATAGGCCAGATAAAACCCGTTTGCGTATTTTAGTGCGCTGTCCTCTGCGGCAAAGGCTGAGTTTCCGCCTACTGTAATGAGCAATAGCAAAAAAGCGGGAAGAACCGGTTTCCTTGAAAAATGTTTAAACAGGCGCCGCCCCGAACCGGCCATAAAAATCATGATTAACCAGTCCAGACAAAACAGGCACGCTGCGCTAAAAAGAAAAAGCGGAGCCAGACTGATTTCATAATCACGTGCGTAATAACCTTCCATAACCCCGGAAGGAAGAGAAGAGGGGGTTTCCAGTCGGGCAAGGGTATTGCTGGAGCCAATATTGAAGGCAATTTGCGTTTGAGCGCTGCCATATAATCCGGGAGGAGTAAGCGAAGACGGTGTGAACTTTTCTGCTTCGCTGGCCATTAAAGGCTGCACTGCGCCACTTGGAGAGACAAGATTACCAAAACCATCCATAATCAGGAGCGGCTCCAGAGTTTTGAAATTGTGGCTCAAGTTGATGTTATTTTGTCCGGCCAGACGAACAATGCGCTTCAAGACAGAGACGTACAGACCAGACAAGGCAAAATTAGACCAGCTCGTATTGGCTGTTGTGTGAATAAGAACAATAAGCCCCTTATCTTGCCTGCTTGCCGTAATGAAGGGAGTGCCATCGGACAAACGCGCCCAGACTTTATTTTCCAGATTTTGTTCGGGATCGGCGAGAACCTGCTGGCGAATGCTTACATCTTCGGGAGCTTCCAGCCCGTAAAAAGGGCTATCCTCGGAAAAAGGAGCAACGCGCTGAGGCTCATCCCATGACAGTGAACCGGACAAAGAACGCCCGCCAGAGCGTAAGGTCACAGGCAAAAGGAACTGCTCGCTTTTGGAATTCGCTATATGAGGCCCTGAAAAGCGCAAAAGCAGCCCTCCGTTATTGACCCATTCTTCAAGAGCATTAAGCGTTTCAGCGGGCATAGCTCCGGTATCTGGCATAATAATGACAGACACTCCTTGATCCATCAGATCATGTATACCGCCAAAGCGGGCAAGAGCAAATGGCTCGATCGCACGCTTGATATAGTACGTGTCATCAATTAAAGGCGCGCCGCTTTCAGAACTTTGCGTTCCGACAATACCAACAGCCCGCTTTTTAAAGTCATCATCAAGAAGAAACACAGCCCCCGCACCCTTGCGTTCGGCAATGTTAAAGCGGGAGATCTTACCTTTCAGATCCTCAAGAATATCAAAGGTCACTGTTTTGGGAAGGTCTTCGGGCGATATAGTTACACTGGCAACGTCGAGAATATCATTGCGCTGCGCCATAGCTTGCACCGAAACGGGAAGGTCTTTAGCAATATCTTTCGGAGCGTCAATATCTATGCGTATATCAGTCCCTTTTTTAAGCTCTCTTTTAGTCAAAGCCTGCCTTGTCGGGCGGATTAAAAGCGGTAAATCTTCTTTGGCGGGATAAACGAATTTAAGACTGCCTTGTTTTTGCACCCTTCTTAGCGTCTCACCGAGCTTTCCTTCATCCAGCCCATGAGACAGCCATATGCTGTGGACAGGGGTTTTCGTATCAGTATCTTTTATCGCTTTTTCTAGAGCTTTATAGTTCGCAGGCCAAGGGTTGGGGGTCATTCCCCGTAACGTGGATAACGCCGCGCTTTGAGTTATCGGCCCGTGTTGAGTTATTATTTCTTCACCAAGATTTGGCGTAGTAGGGAGAAGATAGATTTCCCGCCCCTCACGCTCGGCCTGAGTGATTATTTCTTCTGCGCTGCTGATTTGAGTTTCCCAAAGCTGCGCGCTGGCCCAGCTATTATCAAGAATAATCCGCACAGAGCCATCACCAAATAATGAAGATGCAGGGTTTATAACCGGCTTTGCCAAAGCAATAATAATAAGCCCCGCGATCAAAAGACGTAATAACAGTAACCACCATGGCGTATGACTTGGTGTTTGCTCTTCACACACCAGACCTTTAAGGAAACGTACAGCAGGGAAAAATATCGTTCTAGGTGCTGGCGGCGTAATGCGTAATAAATACCAAAGCGCAGGCAGCAGGATAAGCCCGCTAAGTATCAGGGGCTGCATAAAGACTATCTGAGAAAGGGCATTAAACATTATTTGCGCACGCTCCCTCTTTCAATAGATTCCCACACAGATTTGAGCGTATCGGCAATGTTTAGATCAGTCGGGTGTAGCTGATAATGCCAGTCATAACGCATGCAAAGCTCTTCTACTTTTTTTATATGCTCATTGATACGCTGTTTATAGCTATCGCGAATAGTGGTGACATTATTAATGACCTCTTCGTCTTCCGAGTGTGCGCCTTTAAATCGTACGCGCCCCGAAAAACCTAACTCCATTTCAGCAGGGTCGAGAGTCTGGATAATCAATGCGGTTTTGGTTTGCTTGGCCAATATCTCGAAATGCGCTTCTATTTCTTCTATCGGAGACAGGAAATCTCCAACTCCGATAAAAATCGCATGCTGGGGGAGGGAGGTCGAAGCAATATCCGGCAACGATGCATCCTTTAGGGGGGCGTGCCTGCGATCCAGTAGATACTGCCCCAGTTTTTCCATGGCCGGTTCACCCCGCCCGGTGCGCCCTTCGCCATATGCGCCGATTTGTTCATAGCTGCGCTGTAGTATCAACGCAAGCGCCAGACACATAATCTGGGAATTTTCCTGCTTGGTGTAAAAGGGATTTTCGGGGTTAGAGCCAAAATCCATGCTCTTCCCGCCTGCACACCAAAAGAGGATTTTGCGGGTAACCAGCCATTCCTTTTGCTTGATAAAAACATTATCGCCTTTAGCAGATTGCCGCCAGTCTATGTCTTCCGGGCGGTCTGTCGGCATGTATTCACGAAACTGCCAGAAGTTTTCTCCCGTCCCCGGCCTGCGCCGCGCATGCTCGCCATGCAAAACGCTCTTGGCGATTTTTCGGGATTTTAACATCAGACTTGGCAAAGAAACGGAGGTTTCTTCGGCCTTTGACCTGAGTTTATCTATTGCTGACAGGACAGTTTTCACGAATTATATGTCCTTATAAATTCTTATAAATTATTAGCCACATCGTTTATCAGGGTATCAAGCTCCACCCCTTGCGAGCGCGCCTTGAAATTCAGAGCCATGCGATGCCTTAGAACGGGAGCCGCCAAGGCAAACACGTCCTCTTCAATAGGAGCGCTGCGCCCCTCGACGAGTGCCCGCGCACGTACAGCAAGCATAAGCCCCTGTGAACCACGAGGGCCGGGCGCCCATGTAACATATTCGTTGACCTGCTCTAAAGAATGCTCCCCCGGGCGAAGTCCGCGTACCAGCTTGATAATCATTTCAACAACACTTTGTCCGACTGGCATGTCTCTTATAAGGTGCTGCATTTCTATCAATTCTCCGGCCTGCATTACCCTGCCAGCTTCCGCCATTTCATTGGTGGTAGTTTTCAAAATAACTTCACGCTCGGAGTCTAGATCAGGGTAATCAACATTTACCTGCATCAAAAAACGGTCAAGCTGGGCTTCGGGCAAAGGATAGGTTCCCTCCTGCTCGATCGGGTTTTGAGTTGCCAGCACGTGAAAAGGCTCCGGCAGAGCATGCGCCCGACCGGCTATTGATACTTCTTTTTCCTGCATAGCTTGAAGCAAAGCGGATTGCGTGCGTGGAGAGGCGCGGTTAATCTCGTCTGCCATAAGAAGCTGGGTAAATACCGGCCCTTTGATAAAACGAAAAGAGCGCTTGCCTGTTTCATCTTGCTCCAATACTTCCGAGCCAATAATATCGGCAGGCATTAGATCAGGCGTACACTGCACGCGGCTTGCATCAAGCCCCAATACCTTTGCTATTGTCTCAACCAACAGGGTTTTAGCCAGCCCCGGCACACCAATCAAGAGAACATGTCCGCCAGCCAGAAGAGTAACCAAAGTCTGGTCTATAACCTCATCTTGCCCAATAATGACCTTGGCAATCTCTTTCTTTGCGATTTTTATTTTCTCAAGAGATTGTGCAAAAACACTGGAAATGTCACTAGTAGGGGCATCAGCCATCACTCATCTTCCTTTCATATTTATTTTATGTCTACACGGTGTGTATAATACTAAGATTAAGGCGAACATAATAGAGCGATTAGAAACTAAATAACAGAGCCGATCCATGACTTTAGAAATTAAACACAAAATAGCAGATAAAGACTGGTTGAAAACACCCTTCATCCAAAAAGTTTTCACGGCGCTGCAAGGGGATATCCCCGCCGATGAGCCGCAGGCTTTATTTGTCGGAGGCTGTGTTCGTAATGAGCTACTGGGCAAGCCGGTTGAAGATATAGATATTGCAACACCTCTGGAGCCGCAGGCCGTTATTCAGATTTTGGAAAAAGAGGGCATAAAGGTAATTCCCACAGGGCTTAAACACGGCACAGTTACGGTTATGAATGAGGGTGTACGCTTTGAAATAACAACGCTGCGGCGGGATGAAAAAACCGACGGCAGGCACGCAGAAGTATCTTTTACCGCAAGCTGGGAAGAAGATGCAAAGCGGCGGGATTTTGGTATTAATACGCTGCTTATGGATTTAAATGGCAATGTTTACGACCCGCTGGGCTATGGGATCGAGGCAGTGCAAAAACGTCAGGTGAGGTTCGTCGGAAAGGCTTCCAAACGGATAGCCGAAGATTTCCTGCGCATTTTGCGCTTCTTTCGTTTCAGCGCTCAATATGCTGATGCTTATGATACGGAAGGGCTTAAAGCCTGCCGCGACGCAGCTTCCAATATCAAAACCCTTTCCAAAGAGCGCATTACTCAGGAGTTTTTCAAGATTTTATCGGTTGATAATCCCTATGAAGTGCTCAATGTTATGTTTTCTCACGATGTGCTGAACGATCTGCCGCCGAAGGATTATGATCTAAAAACCCTTGAACAGCTATGCACGTTTCAATCTCGCTATGGGCTACAGGCGATAAGCTCCCGTTTGCTGGTTCTGGCAGGGCTGGACATGGGAAATGTTAGAGCAATGAGCAATTATTTGCTCATCCCCGGAGTTTTTATCAAGGATATGGAGTGCATTCTTGGTTCAGTGAACTTGCGTGACCTGACTTGCGCCTCCGCGATTCATGAGAGCATATACAGGTTTGGACGAAATGCGACGGCGCAATCTATCATGATTGAGCTTGTACAAGATCGTGTCATGAACGGATATGCACCAACAGCGCTGGGCATTATTCAAAGCTGGGAAGTCCCGGATTTTCCAATCAGTGGCCACGACTTGATAAAGCAGGGGATTAAACCCGGCCCGGCTTTGGGAAAAGAGCTTAACCGGCTTGAGCAGCAATGGATTGATAATGGTTTTAAAACAGATTTGTCTGCCTTAAAGCTTCCCCCAAAATCATAGAAGTTGCATTGACAATATTAAGCGAGCGCAAGCCTTGCTTCATTGGAATAAATACACGGGCATCAACGCTTTCATGAATATAGTCCGGCACACCCGCACTCTCGCGTCCGGCCAGTAAAATGTCATTTTCTTTAAAAGAAAAATCACAGTAGGGGGTTGAGGCTTTTGTACTCATCAGAATAATGCGCGAGCTTTTGTGATGGCGCTTTTGAAAATCTTCCCACGAGCTATGACGCGTAATGTTGGCTTTATCGTAATAATCCATGGCAGATGTACGTATTTTGCGCTCATCCCACAAAAATCCACATGGCTCTATGATATCCAGACCAACGCCCATGCAGGCACACAAGCGCATCATAGCGCCACAGTTTTGCGGGATGTCAGGTTGGTACATGGCAATTTTCAATATTTTACTCTCCTTGTTTTAGATTCTGCTTTAAAATTTCTAAACATCTCAAAAGTTTAAATACCTCAAAAAGACGAATCATATAGCCCGAATTTTAAAAAGATGCATACCGCAATACTTCCTATATAACATACTGAGATAATTAAACAAAAAAACTTTGTTTTGATTTGTGCAGCGCACTTCTGGTATCCTGAAATTATCAGCAAGAAGTGGAGGTATAATATATGTCATTAGCCAGTGTCTCAGAAGTTCAAACCCAAAACCCGCGCATACAAGCTCTACTGGAGCGTCACGAAGAACTCTCCAAAGAGATTGAAAAAGCGCAAAATAAACTATCTACAGAAGACCACTACGTAAAGCTCCTTAAAAAACGCAAATTACTGGTTAAGGAGAAAATTGCTGACGAAGAACGGATGTATGCCAACTAACCACACTTAATGTGTGCTGTGAGGCATAACATAAAAACATAACCAATTATAATGGATAAAAAACGAAATGCCGGGACTAGCACAAGTCTCGGCATTTTTTTGTGTTGTTAATCTTTTTTTCAAATCGTTAGTTGTCAGAAGAATTATTTCCAGATGAAGTCATGCTGTCCGGCAAAAAGTTTGAAAAATCAAACCCGCCAGTAGACGCATTGCTCTGCGCGTTTTGTCTGTCATTTTCCTGAGTTTGTAACAATGCGGCTTCTCTTTGAGCCTTGATAGTTTCAGGGTCTTTACCCGCCGCTTTCAAGCCCTTGTTGTAGGCAGTTTCAAACTCCTGATACGTGCACAGGCCAAGCTCTGCCGGATGGCGTGGACGCAGATTAGGCGTATTAGGATGCGACTTTTCACGAATAGAGGCGATCGTAGGCTTTGTCGTTCCTACGAGTTTACATATCTGTGCGTCGGAAATCTCGGGATTGAATTTGAGAATATAAGCGATAGCATCGGGCTTGTCACCACGTTTGGAAACAGGCGTATAGCGAGGCCCTTTAGAGCGAATCTTGGCCGTAGGCAAATCTCTTTTTGATATGGATAAAGATTCGCCCGGATTACTTTCACAACGGTCAAGCTCCTCACGTGTTAACTCGCCATGCTCAATCGGGTCGCGGCCTACCAGCCCTTTACCGATTTCTTCATTAGCCAAAGCTTCGACTTCAATTTCGGTAATTCCTGTAAAATCAGCAATCTGCTTAAAGGTAAGCGCGGTATTTTCAATCAACCATACCGAAGTTGCCTTGGGCATTAAAAGTCCCTGGCTTTCTTGTGCGGCCTTCGCCATTTTATTTTTCTCCTCACGAAAATTATTAAGGGTCATCCGAACCTGTCCCTAGGCTCGATGTTGTTTACTCATAAATTATTTAGGGAACCTTTGCTTTATATGCGATCTGTTTGTGAAATACCAGTTTTTTTTACATGTTGCTTTTGTAAAAAAGAGATTTTATCCTCTTCTTAGTTATCCATCCGTTATCAGAGATGTAAGGGGAAATCAATGTTTGATGACGATTCGCCAATAAAAAAACCGGAAACTTTTCCACGAAATCTGGAAAATATGTCACTTAGTGATTTGCAGGATTATATCGAAGCTCTGGAAGAGGAGATTGATCGTGTAAAAGAAGATATGAAGAAAAAGAAAGCATCGACAGATGCCGCATCCGCGTTCTTTAAATAATCAGTAAGCTACTGAAATAATATAAAAAAGAAAGATAATTTATGCGTATAGAAGAAGACAAGAAACTGGATTTCAAGGATGTTTTAATTCGCCCAAAGCGCTCTACATTGCGCTCGCGCAAAGACGTGGATATTACGCGCGAATATAAATTTAAGTGGAGCGGGCGCTCTTATCATGGATTTCCCCTTATCGCAGCAAATATGGATGGCGTGGGGACTTTTGCCATGGCCAAAGCCTTCATTGAAAATGATAATAAAATGAGCGTGGCAATACATAAGCATTACCCACTCGAAGAGTTAATCGCTTTTTACGATAAGCATGGCTCTGAAAGCTTATGGTATTCTATTGGCATGGTGCAGGCCGATCAGGAAAAACTGGAGGCGTTTCTCAAAGAGCGGCCAGATATGATTGATAAAATATGTGTCGACGTCGCCAACGGCTATAGCGAGCATTTTGTAGATTTCGTATCCCAAATCCGTGAGATGGTTCCAAAGGCCACAATCATGGCCGGAAACGTCGTTACGGGAGAAATGGTAGAAGAGCTCACTTTGGCTGGCGTTGATGTCGTAAAAGTCGGTATCGGTCCTGGCAGCGTTTGTACCACACGTATAATGACAGGAGTAGGCTATCCGCAACTCTCGGCGATTATTGAGTGCGCAGACGCAGCTCACGGGCTGGGCGGTTTGATATGCGCTGACGGAGGCTGCACAGTTCCCGGAGACATCGCCAAAGCTTTTGGAGCCGGTGCAGATTTTGTTATGCTGGGCGGTATGCTCGCCGGTCACGATCAATCCGAACAAAAAATTGTCAAAAAAGATGGTGAGAAATGTATACAGTTTTACGGCATGAGCAGCGATACCGCGATGACAAGGCATAAAGGCGGCGTTGCCGAATACCGCGCCAGCGAAGGCAAAACAGTGACCATCCCTTATCGCGGAGATGTTAATGACACGTTGCAGGATATTATGGGAGGAGTGCGTTCAGCCTGCACTTATGTTGGAGCGCGGCATCTTAAAGAGCTTCCTAAACGCACGACATTTGTACGCGTGACTCAGCAAATAAACAATGTTTTTGGCTCTTAGGGGTAAAAGACTTAAGGGCGCTGGTTAATATAAAAATGCATAAAAACATTTTTCTTAAAACAATATTGTCCGAGTATCTTGCTTCCTTTCATACAAATATATAGAGTGTCACTCTGGCATTGAGTAACAAATAACTAAGGAGCCTTTGGATGGACAGCAATATTCAGGAACGCTTGAGGGAAACTTCCCAAAACTGTTTGGAATCTTTCATTAATTGGGAAGGGCAGAAGAAAGATCGAAAAGCCCAGGAAGATCTTCACGCTGCTATTCATGAACTCCGTAAAGTTTCTTCACGGCTCGAAATTGAACTGGCGATGAGTGAACGGGATCAGATGGCGGCCAAGCCTCTGCCAATCCCCGCACACCGATCAAATATGAAAGGTGATGCTGGTCCTATTGTTGAGGGCAATAATGGCAATAATGGTGATGGCGGTAAAAAAGGAAAAAGCCCTTCGCCGAACCTTCAATCGAAGCTAAAACGTCGCCGTCCTCCTATACGCCAAAAAGGCGAAGAATAGGTTATCTCCCCTAATAGGAGAGCTTCCTTTGTCGAAGCTCTCTATATTCTTTGGCGCTGTTCAGGCGCATAAACACGTTTGTCTTTTTTTCCATACCAATAGTAGAAGGCAAGGTCGGGAGCCCTTTATTGCAAAGGTCTTTAACCTGCTCTATGCGGGCTTTCAGATCACTGTTATTCGGATCAACGCGCAAGCAAAATCCGGCACTGGCGCGAGTATATTCATGTCCGCAATATAAAAGTGTTTCATCGGGCAGAGCTTTCAATTTTTCAAAAGATGAGTACATCTGCTCTGGTGTCCCTTCAAACAACCCTCCGCAGCTCAATGAAAACAGGGTGTCTCCCGTAAACACAGCTTTCCCTTCTTCGAAGTAATAGCACGTGCTGCCCAGAGTATGCCCCGGTGTGGCAATAACCCGAACACGCTGTTTCCCAAACGCGAGGATTTGATTGTGCCTGACCGGAACGTCAACTATATCAATTTTTTGTTTCTCAATATCAGGCGCAATTACTTTTGCAGAAGGGTAATAGCTCTTAAGCTCGGCAACGCCATCCGCGTGATCCCAATGATAATGGGTAACAAAAATATAGTCTGGCACTAACCCCATATCATCCAGCGTATGTATTACCGGCTCGGCTTCGCCCGGGTCAACAACTCCGATAGCCCCGCATTTTGTTTGCAATATATAGGCGTAATTATCTCTGTAAACAGGAACAAAGGAGACTTTAAGTAAGGATGCTGCCGCGCTGGTCATGTTGATTTTATTCTCCGGTTTTTATTTCGATTGCTTTCCAGTGCTTCAGGCAGGCTTTGTCACCATTATTCTGGTTTCGGTTCGTCGGGCTCGAAATTATTACCTGTATCTGGATCACGGTTTTTATAGTCGTCTTCATCCAGATGTTTCTTGCTTTCTTCGGCTTCTTCCTCGAAATCATCCGTATCTGTCGACGCCTCGATCTTGGCCTCTTTAGCAGCTATACCAAGCTTTGCCTTCTTCTTTTTGGCTTTCTTGTGCTGCCTCTTTTTCTCAAGGAAGCTTTTCTTTTCAAGCTTTGAGCCAGTTTGCGCGCCTTGGTCAGAGCCATCATCCTTGTCTTTTTCTTTGTCCTGATCTTGAGACTTATCATTCTCCTTGTCCTTTGAAGCACCATGGCCGGATGATTCATCAGGAGTAAGTTCAGGCGAGGATCCTGCGCCAGATTGCTGTAACCCTTGCGGGAATTCAGTGAGGCTCTGCGGTGTAGAAAATGGCAACGACCAATCAGGAGCACTTTTCCTTGTAACATCGCTAATGATGTTTTTCACATCGCGTTTCGCCTGAAGCTTTATATGATCCGGCAACAAACGGTAGGAGCGCGCAAGCACTGTCATGAAGTGCTGCTGTTTGGAAACTCCCTTTGCATGCCATAAAATCCGGTTAATCGGCATGGATTTAATGCCCTTAAATCCCCCCGGTGGAGCAAATACGGCAAAGGGGTGAATGCGCTGGGGGGTAATACCAATATGAGTGTAATAGCTCTCGCCCAGCTTAATCACCATGTTTGGTTTAACGCCCATCTTTTCGGCAACAAATTGTTTAAGCTGGCGGAAGTTTTTGATTTCTTTGGGAATGTTGTATTGCGGCACATTTAAGCTTATGCCGTTCCCTTCGAAACGTTGTGGTACGGGCATATGCTCAACAACAAAACCGGCATTGATATCACCTTTAACACTTTTGGAAAGGGGCAGTACAACGGCGATGTTTACAGTTTTATCATCCGAAACAACAAAATCTATCGGCTGCGAGGAAATACCCGCGCTCCCTCCCTGACTTTGCCCTTCCTCAACAAAAATCGAGTTAATGGTTTTAAGCTGCCCCGCAGATCCTTTGACTTCTTTATAGCGAAGATCGGTTTTGTTCAAAAGCTTGAAAAAGTCGTTTATGTCGTACTCTTCTATAATCTGGGTTGTTGCAATATATATATCTTTGCGTATCCAGTTCTCGGCTTTCACTTTCGCATATTGCATCAATGAAAGGAGCTGCAATTCCAGTCTGGAGTTTGGAACAACGCCAACAGCAATAGCATCCAAAATATTTTGCGCATTAAACTCACGGAGCATACCTTTTTCGCGGAAGTAATATCCTTCCATAAGAGAGGCTTTCGGCTCGAATTGTTTATCCTGATCCTTTACTTTGACAAAATAGGTATGAGCGCGCTCCTCGATATAATTTGGATCAGGGTAATATATCGGCCCCTTTGTCAAAATCGCATCATCTTCAACAGCCAGATCGGTGTACGTCTCAACAAATTTTTTGGTCTTGGTAGCGTTAAGCTTGCCGTACTTTTGGACAGCAATATAGTTAACACAAGGAACTTCAACCATGTGGCCTGACCATTGGCGGCCATCAATATTATCACCATTGCGGTGCACAGTATTTCCAATTCCTCGGACAATACCATCATGTAAATAAACAAAAAGCCTGCCTTTTTGATCGACGCGATAGGGCAGGAACTCCGCAATTTCCTTGCCACGCGTAACAACATCAACAAGCTTTCCATCAACCTCATTGCGCAAAGTCTTGATTTGCAGCGTTCCGACTTCCTTTTGCGTCAATCGGCGCTCATGGACACTCAAGCTGGATTTTTCAGGGCGTTTGCGGGATACGGAAATAAAACTGGTCGGAGGGTCGCCCAGCGTTTCTCCATTGATCTGCATTAAACGGAAATGCCCTTCAAAGTTTTTGCGGATATATTCTTCGTCCCAGTGCGGGGCGGAATATAGCATCTGCGCACCTAAAGAGTGCAGCTCTTTCCTGAAGTCATCTACTGTAAAATAGGTAAACTCAAACGGCAGCTTTTTTTCCCAGACATCGCGGTTGTCCTTGCGCATGATGAACTCGTACGCCCATTTATAAGGCAGGCGAAAAAGACGTGTACGTGGAAAACGGGGAGGAAGCTCTTCAAGGAAAAACCCGCCGCATCCCGGACTTTGCTTGGGCTGTGCATGTTCAGAGTACCACACCAGAAGATCAGCCTCTGAAAGTTGGGACAGTTCCGCCCCCTCGCTTTCGCGGTCATGCATCTCCATGAGTACGAAATCACCATCCGAGGGCTTGGTGTAATCCTGAATAAACATGATCCCGTCATTTTTGAGCATGGCAAATTGTTTGCGCAGGGTATCGCTTACGATGCGTGTATTATAACGGGCGTTGGAAAAAACCTTGTGCAGAGTAAAAGAGTTGATAATGGCATCAAGCGATTTTTCCTCAAACATCTCACCGGAAATATCGCCCATTTCAAATTCCAGATTATCAAGCTTATATTTCTCTGAAGCTTCGCGGATGGCTTTTTTGCTCTTGTTGACCCCAACAAAAGCAGCGCCGGGATTAAGCGCAGCAAGAGCATATGTAAGGCGCCCGTCACCGCATCCCAAATGTGCCACGCGCGCATCAGTCTTTACCAATATATGAGACAGTGTAAACCACGCCTGACGCACGATTGCGTAGGGAATATCTTTCAGCAAGGCATTGCGCTCTTCAATATAGCTTGTCTCGCTTCTGCCATCGGTGGGGCCGATATCGTCTGAACCTGCTGCCATAGTTTATTTTTTACCCCTAATGCACAGATTATTTGCTCGTATTACTGTGTCTTTATACCGTTTTTTTTCATTGTTTCATAGGGTTTACCCCATAAACCAGCATCATATATCGAGAATGACATAATATGCAAAAATAATATTGGAAAAATGAATTTCCCGGCATACTCTGATTTCCATGAAAACACAGAACGTTTATGCACAAGCTATGGATTTTGCACGCAAGGGGCTGGATACTATTCTGCCGCCGCGCTGTCCGATCACAGGCGAGAGCGTCGATTATCAGGGAGCCATTTCCGCCTCGGCCTGGCGCTACCTTAACTTTATTACTGCGCCATATTGTAAAAAATGCGGGATACCTTTTTCATTTAACAGACAAGAAGAAGCAGAAAATCAGGGCGAGAACGGCGAGATTTGCCTACGTTGCATGGAAAAACCCCCACTTTATGATTGCGCGCGCGCCTGCATGATCTATGACGATATGAGCCGTTTTTTGATTTTGGGGTTCAAACATGGCGATAAAACGTATCTCGCGAGGAATTTCGCTCCGTGGATGCAAAATTCAGGGCGGGAGTTTTTGTCCAAAACTGACGCAATTATACCTGTGCCGCTTCACCGAAGCCGTTTAAGAGCGCGCCGTTATAATCAGGCTGTTATATTGTCTGCGGGGCTGGAGAAAATTACCGGCATACGCTGTTATCATGATGCTCTTATTCGGACGCGGGCTACACCTTCTCAGGGGCGTTTAAGCACTAAAGAGCGGCATAAAAATGTCCGAAAAGCTTTTTCGGTTAGAAGAAAATATATAGATAAACTCAAAGGAAAAAACGTTGTTTTGATGGATGATGTTTATACAACAGGAGCAACCGTTAATGAATGTACAAAAGCTTTAAAGACAGCAGGTGTAAAAGAGGTGTACGTACTGACGCTTGCCAGAGTTGTTAAGGATAATTTATAAAAAGCCCTTAGTGCCCTGAACTTAGGTAAAAGAGCCGCTGGATAAAATTTATAAAGCATGCTTAAATCTATTATAAAAGAAAAACTTTTTTGATTAAGGGTAAGATAAATATGACAGAATCACTTCTTAAAGTAGCCTGCGTGCAAATGAACAGCCTCGCTGATCTTGGCAGCAACATTGACAAAGCCAGTGCTTTTATTCGCGAAGCTGCCGGAAGGGGCGCGCAGTTTGTGGCAACTCCGGAAAACACATGCTATATGAAGTATCCTTTGCCAAAAAAACGTGACGCCACCCCGAAAGAGCAAGACCACCCGGCGCTGTCCATATTCCCCGCACTTGCCAAAGATCTCGGGATCACGCTTTTGATTGGCTCAATATGCATACATAACGAAGAAGATAAAATCATAAACCGCAGCTATCTTTTTAATGCGCAAGGAAAAACACAAGCCACGTACGATAAGATTCACCTTTTTGATGCGAACTTGCCTCAAGGAGAGGTGTATAAGGAAAGTGATATCGTAACTTCAGGAAACGAAGCCGTTACCTCAAGGATAAACAATTATTTCGTAGCAGGTATGTCAGTGTGTTATGACCTGCGTTTTGCGTATCTATACCGCTCACTGGCGCACGCCGGAGCAAATTTGATGTGTATACCTTCAGCTTTTACAGTGCCAACCGGCAAGGCTCACTGGGAAATTTTGCAACGTGCCCGCGCTATTGAAACAGGGAGCTTCGTACTCGCTCCGGCGCAGGTCGGTCTGCATGAAGGAGAACGCCGTACATACGGGCACTCCATGATCGTCAGCCCATGGGGTAGAATATTGGCACAAAAGGAAGAGGGCGAAGGGATCATTATGGCGGAGCTTGATGTAACCGAAGTAGGAAAAGCACGTACAGCACTGCCGCAGCTTTCACACGATCGTAAGTATAGTGTTAGGGAAGATTAAAGTTTTAAAAGAGCCTGATCTTCAGGAGGCAAAAACCTTTAAGCCAGATCGCCGACGTTTACATCCAGCGCATCGGCAATAGCCTTCATAGCACGCAAGGAGCCATCTTTTTTTCCTGTCTCTATCTCGGTTAGATAGGGGCGGGAAATGCCCGATTTCTCCGCCAGCGCCGCCTGCGTCATACCACGGTATTTGCGGACAATCTTGATCGGGTGCGCTTGACGCGCCGATATTTCATCTAAAACGGAATCAGGTATTTGAGCAGAGCTATCACCACTGGTCATTTTGCGATAATCGTGCAACGGAACCAGAACATAGGGCTTCCCCTGAATGTGTAAAAGATCGTATTTCATTCTTGTTCACCTTAAAAATCTTTATCTCACGCGAAAGCATACGCGGAATTTTAGCAACTATTTTTCAAGAAAGTATAGAGTATACCATAATAAAAATCTAAAATCTTTTTGTAATGGTTACGGAGCCAAAGATGCTTTCCTCTTCCTGATCTTTAAACTCCTTGGAACGAACATTTAATGTGTACGATAATCTATAATCATTGTAAAACAGGGAAATTCCTGTACTTAGATCACCAACCAGATACTCTTTATCTACACTGTGAGAGTTGGAAAAACTGTTTCCATCAATAAAGATGTTACGGCCTACAACCCGCCCGTCGATACCCGCAAAAACTTGCCAGTTGAACTTCCCGTTTTTTGAAAAAAAGATGCCGGTTCCGGGGATAGCGGGGCGCACACGCGGTGGTGTGTCAAGCGCACGATCTGAGCCTGCGACAAGTGTCGCTCCCACACTGGCACTGGTGAGAATATTTCCTAAAGCTACGGAGAGGTTTGGCTCCATCCTTGCGTGCACTGATCCAAACTGTTTTTCCCATTCATAAGGAAAACGCCGTTGCCACAAGAGAATTAACCCCGGTTCGAAATCAAGCTGATTATCCCAGCCTTGAGGCGCTGGAGAGTCGCTGACGTTTTTATGGATAAATTTTTGCACTGGTTTGCCAAGCGCTTCCGGGCCAACTACACCAAGGGTAATTTCCAGTTCATCTACATGAGAAAGCGAGCTATCAGCTCTGTAGGAAGGCGTGGCAAGGCCTATTGAACCATATAGGAAAGCCGCCCATGGCCGGTCATCTTCCGGCTGATAGGATAGCTTTATATCAGCGGGGGTATAAAGGTTTTGCCCCAGCGTATAAAAGGTAAAAGTGTTTTCATTAACATCAAAAGTCGGAATTTTATCTGCCAGTTTATCAATTCCTGAAGGGACTTTTGTTTTCGAGTCAAACCATGTAAAGCGATTACCGCTGGTGTAGTAGCGGTCTGCGCCCCCGCCGAGTAGATCATTTTCGTGTGAAAAGCTCAAATATTTTTTATGGTTGCCTGTTTCTTGCCCTCTAACTGCGCCGGAAAATAGCACGAGAGGAAGGAAAAATATTAAAAGCAGGGTTTCTTTTTCATGCAACATAGCTATGATCTTTTTGTTTGTAAGAGGCAAATGATTATTAACGTACATAGTACACGCGGGGTGAAGCATGAGTATAGCAAATTATTACGAATACGGTCCTGAAGGTGAAAACGTTAAGTCGCTTGTCGTTATGCTTCATGGCGTAGGGTCAAACGGAAAAGACCTGATTTCATTGGCTCCATTGTTAACTGCTGGATTGCCAGGTACAAAGTTTATATCCCCTGATGCGCCGTTTGCCTGCGATATGGTACCGCCCGGATACCCGGACGCTTTCCAGTGGTTCTCACTGCAATCATACGATCCTGCCTCCCTTCTGGCAGGAGTGCAAAATGTTTTCCCATTGGTCGAAAGCTTTCTTGAAACGATGGCAAAAAAATTCAATGTCCCCTACAGTAAAATCGCTTTGCTTGGTTTTTCGCAAGGAACTATGACCAGCTTGTACACAGCCCCCCGCCTGAAAGAGACAATCGCCGGTGTCTTGGGTTATTCCGGAGCGCTTGTATGGGAGCCTGACACAAACAGTGATGATCTCAAACGCATGCCTGTACGCTTAATTCACGGAGAGGCCGACGACGTTGTTCCGGTTCAGGCGTGGCACAATGCTATGGATACTCTAAAAGAGTATAACTACGAGGTGGACGGGCACACTACACCGGGTCTAATCCATTCTATCGACCAGCCCGGAATTGATAGCGGCTTGTTGTTTTTACAAAAGATACTGATATAACAGGATTAAAAAAGCAGCCCTTACAACGAACATGTCAATGAATGCATGTTTTTAAACAACACTGAATTACAAGTAATTACTTATAGATGTTTTAACGAAATCAATGCCTTCAGTCCCAAGAAGGCCGATAATCAGCACGAGGGTGCATACCCAGAACATCCCGATAAGAGCGCCTGCAATAACAGCCAGCCCATCACGCGTGATAACACCGATAGACATTAAAGCGATACCAAAGCTGGGCACAGTATTGGTTAGAGGCAAGGGGACGCAAACCGATAGCGACATGACCAGACCGAATACACCGATTATTCGTAAGAAAATACCGGAAGTTATAAATGCCAGCCGGGGTTTAATGATGTATTCCAGACGCTTTGTCCATGGAAGGGCTTTGTCAATAACCCCTTTAAGCGTAGCATGCTTGATTGATTTTTCTTTCCATGATTTCGGGAGCCAGATAGTGCGGCGGCCAATAGCCTGCTGCGCGCTTAAAAGGATAAGTGGTAGCCCTAAAACTGTGCCATATCCGACAGCCGGAAGCGGAAGAGCCGCCGGAAGGGCAAATAAAAACAGGAAAAATCCGAAGCCACGCTCATGGAACGTGTCAAGCAGGGCGGAAACACTTACGTTTTGTCCCGTAAACCTGTTATCTATCTCAAGAAGAATGTCGGATATACCTTTCATGGTTACTTGAAATAGCAGAGAATTAGGCAGTTGGCGAGAGGTAAAACAATTAGTTCAAAACAAGAAACAATAATTCCTTGCAGATTTTAGAAATATCATTATGATCTGGTAAAATTTTTAGAGCTATACAAAGTTATTTGTATCCTCTTTTGTGCCCCTGTGGTGGAATTGGTAGACGCGCCGGATTCAAAATCCGGTTCCTTCGGGAGTGCGAGTTCAAGTCTCGCTGGGGGCACCACCATTTTTCCTTTTATATATCCTCTTTCATTATGGATGTTTTCCGTCAAGAAAAACATCCCCTTGGCTTGTGCCTTTTGGACTCTTGCTGTGGGCTATTTTTGAATAAAGCGAGGCGCCCTTATTGGAAATCGTGTGGAATTATAAGGGCGCCTCTGGCACAACCATGTGTACTATGTGATATATCCCATTTATATTTAACCATGTCAATGGGATTTCTCACTTTTAAAAAGAACAAACCTCACATACAGATTTAACAACGAATGTTAATGCACTGTTAAACAATTAAAATTTATAAAATATTTATGTGAAAATTATTTTTTACGATTTTTTAAAGCAATACGTAATTCGTCAATACCTTGATAATCAAGCCCGCTGGCTTCTCGCAGGAGTTGTATCTCTTCTTCTTGCTGGGCGAGCTGATCGTATGAATGATCGATCATGGACGGGATAAGACGATAAACAGGAACATGCAAAGCTTTGGCAAGTTTTTGGATGGTTTCCAGTTTTGGGCTTGCCGAGCGATTCTTTAAAATATCACGTACCGCCGTTTCACCAAGGCCGGCCTCTATGGAGAGCTTCTTGGCGTTCGTGTGATCTGCGCGCTCGTTCAAAATAGCTTTAAGATTTTTTTTGAACTCTGCAGTTAATTTGTCAGTCAGGTTTTTTGGCATGTTTGGATAATGGCGTTTTTGCTCCAGTTTGAAAAGAGTTAATTAGGTGTTGCTTCATTTCTTTGTAGAGTTTTGGGTCAGAACCTTTTTTAGATATTGTCCGGTATAGCTATTTTCGTGGCAGCAAATTTTCTCAGGCGAGCCTGAAAAAACGAGTTTCCCGCCTTTATCGCCACCTTCGGGGCCTATATCAATAATATGATCGGCTGTTTTGATAACATCCAGATTGTGCTCGATCACGATCACGCTATTACCTTGATCGACCAAAGCATGCAAAACCTCAAGCAATTTTCGCACATCTTCAAAATGCAAACCGGTTGTAGGCTCGTCAAGAATATAAAGCGTCTTTCCGGTAGAGCGCTTTGATAATTCTTTAGAAAGCTTGATCCGCTGCGCTTCACCGCCGGAAAGAGTGTTTGCTTGCTGCCCGACTTTTAAATACCCCAGACCAACAGCTCTTAAAGTTTCCATTTTACTTCGAATGACCGGTATGGCCTCAAAAAACTCATAAGCTTGATTAATGGTCATGTCCAGAACATCGGCAATAGATTTGCCTTTGTGCTTAATTTCCAGTGTTTCCCGGTTATAGCGCCTGCCACGGCAGGATTCGCATTCAACGTAAATGTCGGGCAGGAAGTGCATTTCTATCTTGATAACGCCGTCTCCCTGACATTTTTCGCAGCGGCCACCCTTAACATTAAAGGAGAAGCGCCCGGCCTTATAACCACGGACTTTGGCTTCGGGAAGACCTGCAAACCACTCACGAACAGGGGTAAAAGCGCCCGTATATGTCGCTGGATTAGAGCGTGGAGTGCGCCCGATCGGCGATTGATTAATATCAATGACTTTATCTATATGCTCCAAACCTTTGATTTCATTATAAGGAAGAGGGTGGTCTTTGGACTTCATGAGGGTTTGGCAAGCCGCGCGATAAAGCGTATCAATTATCAGCGTTGATTTGCCCGAGCCGGAAACACCGGTAATGCAGGTAAAACAACCCAGCGGAATTTTTACATTTATGTTTTTAAGGTTATTCCCCCGAGCGCCAATAACTTCGAGATATTGCCCTTTTTTACCCTTTCGCCGCTGCGCCGGAACGGGAACGCTCTTTTCTCCGCGGATATATTGGGCGGTAATACTTTCTTTGCTTTCGAAGACTTTTTCAGGAGTTCCCGAAGCAACAATCTTCCCGCCATGCCTTCCGGCTCCCGGGCCAATATCTATCAGGAAATCAGCACTACGGATCGCATCTTCATCATGCTCAACCACCAAAACAGTGTTACCCAGATCACGTAATTTTTTAAGAGTCTCAAGTAACCTGTTGTTATCACGTTGATGTAGGCCGATGGAAGGCTCGTCTAATACATATAAAACACCTGTTAGCCCCGACCCGATCTGCGAAGCTAATCTGATACGTTGCGATTCCCCACCAGAAAGAGTCCCTGACATACGTGATAGGGTTAAATAATCCAGACCAACATTTATCAGGAATTTGAGGCGATCATTAATTTCCTTGATAATTTTTTCAGCGATAATGTTTTGTTGCTGCGTCAGCTTATCGGGAAGTCCTGTGAACCACTCATGCGCCTGTGTGATGCTAAAGCGGCTAATCTGCCCGATATGCATGTTATCAATCTTTACGGACAGCGTTTCATCTTTAAGTCGGTAACCATTGCACTCCCTGCAATGACGTGACACCATGAAACCGGCTAATTGCTCACGAACTGCCGTACTATCGGTTTCATTAAAGCGTCTTTTGAGGTTGTTCATGATACCTTCAAATGGCTTGTTGTGCCTCCATGTGCTTGACTTCTTGCTCTCATAAACAATGGAAACTGGCTCATCGCCTGAACCGTAAAGCAGAATATCGCGGTGCTCTTTTTTGAGTTTTGCCCATGGCGTGCTGGTGCTGAATTTGTAATGATCCGCAACGGCTTGTAACGCTTGCATGTAAAAAGGAGCAAAGGTTCTCGACCATGGAACGACCGCGCCATCAATAATAGATTTACTAATATCCGGCACGACCAGACTTTCATCAAAGTCTGTTTGCTCCCCCAATCCGTCACAATGCGGACAAGCTCCATGCGGAGAGTTAAAGGAAAATAGCCGTGGCTCTATCTCTGCAATAGTAAAACCGGAAACCGGACAGGAAAATTTCTCGGAAAACAACCTTTCTTCGCCAGAGCTCACATTTTCTGCAATGACCAGCCCATCCGCGAGCTTTAGTGCTGTCTCAACAGAATCCGCTAAACGCATCTGGAGACTGTCTTTTTGATCTTCACGTATAATCAGCCTGTCAACAACAACCGAGATATCGTGCTTAATCTGCTTTTCAAGTACGGGAACATCTTCAATCTCGTATAATGTGCCATCAACCTTGACCCGACTAAACCCTTTTGCCTGTAAATCTTTGAATTCTTTTTTGTATTCACCCTTACGGCCACGGATAACAGGGCTGAGAATATAAAGCCGCGTACCTTCTTCCATCTCTAATATCTGGTCAACAATTTCGGTTACGCTTTGAGACGTAATCGGCAGTCCGGTAGCCGGAGAATAAGGCACTCCAATACGCGCCCATAACAGACGCATGTAATCATATATCTCTGTAACTGTACCAACAGTGGAACGAGGATTCTTGCTTGTAGTTTTTTGCTCAATGGAAATGGCCGGAGATAGCCCCTCGATACTGTCCACATCGGGTTTTTGCATCATCTCAAGGAACTGACGGGCGTATGCAGATAGGCTCTCGACATAGCGCCGATGGCCTTCTGCATAGATCGTATCAAATGCCAAAGAAGATTTTCCAGAGCCAGACAGACCGGTAATCACGGTAAGCTGATCCCGTGGGATGTCTATATTAACACCTTTAAGGTTATGTTGTCGCGCGCCACGCACTTTTATGAACTTGTTACTAGACTGAGACATGAGGCCGAATATGGCTCAAAACAGCGATAAGGGCAATATAAATTAGGGATAGATGATAATGTTAGTTTTGTTCTAATGCTTGGTTTGGTGTTGTGTTGCCATTAATGATATCCCAAACATGCGCTTGTCGCGTATCTTTTCGCCCTTTGTCTTCATAAGTGGCGACCTCGGCGATACTTTGGACAGCATCATTCATTTCCTTCGGTGATGCATTTGCAGGGAAATCATCCTTGGAAATCATGTATATACCCATCGACATGGTCAATGGACGCTTTTCACCATTATGTTCAAAAATGCTCTCGCGAAAAGCCTCTTGGTGACGGTGGAGCGCTAAGCCAAAATTCTTTTTTGCTTCTTCGTCGCTACTGGCAGAAACATCCCGTAATATAAGAGCAAATTCATCGCCTCCCCAATGGTAAATAGATTCATCTGCGCGCACTGTATTAGATAATGTGTCACCTATCTGTCGGATAGCATCATCACCGACTGCATGAGAATAATCCTCATTGATTTCTTTAAAAGAATCCGCATCAGCAAAGAGAACGGCAAAATGGGCTCTGGCCTCTGTATCACGTAGAACTCTGTTGATGGTAATACCAAGGTCGCGATCAAACATATGGCGGTTAGGCAACCCAGATACCGGGTTTGTTGAAGCGGTTTTATCTATCTCTATAAGGGTTTTGGCAAAAAAAAGAACATCATCCGCGTTTTCCAATGTTACAAAACCAGGATTATTCTGCAGATTTTTAGAGGCCTTTTCTATTCTGGCTATCAAGTCTTGTTTTTTTTCTTCTGCTAAACTGGCGCCGCCAATATCACTAGCGGCCTTTTTTAACTGAGGCGTTAATTCTTTGATTGATTCTTGTAATGTATTATCACTCATATTTTATCACCCAAAATCCCGTATTAACTTTTTAACCGCTATTATATTCTGCCGTATAATTATTGCGATAGTGTAAACAAATCCAGAAAAAAAAGCAAAAATCGACCTTTAATAAGGCGTATATCCATATCATATATCTATATACCGTATATATTTCCCATATATATACCCCTAAATCTGCCGAATATATGATTGCTCTTCGAAAAACATCTTAGCACAAAAACTTAAAAAAAGGAAAAAAAACCTATATTTTTTATTTTATAGCAAAATGAACAAATATTGAAGAAAACAGAAGAAAAAGGGCTTTAGTATCAAACCATGGCGGTCTATACTCCAGTGATTCAATAAAACACTATTTAAACAATGGAGCGTATAGACGTGGCAGGTAGCGTTAACAAAGTAATTTTAATTGGTAATTTAGGCGCGGATCCAGATGTTCGCACAATGCAATCCGGCGACAAGGTTGTGAACCTTTCTGTTGCTACGTCCGAGAGCTGGAAAGACAAAATGACCGGCGAGCGCAAGGAAAAAACCGAGTGGCATCGCGTGGTTATCTTCAATAAAGGGCTAGTAACCGTATGTGAAAACTACCTTAAAAAAGGTGCAAAAGTTTACATAGAAGGCCAGATTGAAACGCGTAAATGGCAGGATCAAAGCGGACAGGATAAATACACGACAGAGATAGTCTTGCGCCCGTTCCGCGGAGAGATGACTATGCTGGACAGCCGCGGCGGCGGTTCTGGTGGCGGATCTTTCGCTGATAGTGGTTCTTCAAGCTATGATGCCGGAGGCGCTGACTCTGGAAAGGGTTTTGCTACTACAGACGGGATGGATGATGAAATTCCATTTTAGTTTGCAGAAAAATAAGAGCAAACATAAATAACTATAAAAATGATTAGGAAAGGCAGGTTTATGAATATTTCTGGACAGTTAAGGCGCTGGGTGGCAGGCGGAATTTGTATTTGCGTATTAGGGATGTTTTCAAGTCCGGGATATTCTCAAGACGGAGAAGCTCTGGACGCCGATTCGCTTTTAATGAATAAAAAAACAAATACTCAGCCAGATACTCAGCCTCCGGTACAAAAAGTTGAAACCGCCGATAAGAATCAGGACGTTTTAAAAGAAGCTGAAAAAGAGATGGAAAAAGCTCTAGCTGATGCAAAGGCCGAAAATGAAAACAAGGAAGTCCTCGCCGAAAAAATTAAGCTTGCTAAAGAAATGCATAATATCCGCCCGACAAGAGTGCAGGTTGACTCCGCTATTCGGCAGGCTGCTATGAATTTTCCTGAAGAGGAAAGAGTAAAATTCATCTCAGCGATGGGATCAATGCTGAACTATAATGCAATAGAAAGAATATCTATTGACGCAATGGTTGAGACTTATTCCCACAAAGAGCTTGAGTCCATGGTAGAGTATTTTTCAAAGCCAGAGGCAAAGACTGCGTCAAAGAAAATTGCGCCTTGGGCAATGAAGGTTCAGCCAGAAATTGTTCACATGATTGATCGTGCAATGATGCGCCTTAGGACGGGACAGTGATTTTTGCAAGCTCCTGTAATCTGGTGCATATTAGACCCGATTAAAGGTCAAAAGTAATACATATTTAATTGTTTACCGTTGGCAGTTTGCTGACGATAGACTTAATAAAACAAGCTAAGAAATAAGCTAAAAAATAAGCATTGTGAGTATAAATAAAAATGAGTGATGACCTGACCCCTATAGATGTAACAGAAGATTCTCAGCCAAGTATTTCGCTTGAAGAGGAGATGAAGCAGTCATATCTCGATTATGCGATGAGTGTAATCGTTTCTCGTGCGCTGCCCGATGTGCGCGATGGTTTAAAACCGGTGCACCGGCGCATTTTATATGCGATGCGTGTTGGTGGTTATACCTCTGATAAATCCTACAAAAAATCGGCTCGTATCGTCGGTGACGTTATGGGTAAGTATCATCCGCACGGGGATGCCGCTATTTATGACTCACTGGTACGTATGGCTCAACCATGGTCATTGCGTCTCCCGCTTATAGACGGGCAGGGAAACTTTGGTTCGATGGACGGAGACAGTCCCGCGGCCATGCGTTATACCGAAGCGCGTCTTGAAAAAGCGGCAGAATGTGTGCTGCTGGACATTGATAAAGAAACCGTCGACTTCCAACCCAACTATGATGAAAGCGAGAGGGAGCCAAACGTTCTTCCTTCAAGAGTTCCTAACTTGCTGGTCAATGGAGCAGGCGGTATCGCTGTGGGTATGGCAACCAACATTCCTCCCCATAATCTGGTCGAGGTGGTTAATGCTTGTTGTGCGATGGTCGAAAATCCGGACATCACAACTGAAGAAATTATGCAGATTATACCGGGGCCGGACTTCCCAACGGGAGGGCAAATTCTTGGCCGGGTAGGCATTAACAGCGCATACCATACCGGAAACGGGTCAGTTAAGATGCGTGCCAAGACCTCGTTCGAGCAAATGGGCAAGCGTGAAGCTATTATCGTTCATGAAGTTCCTTATCAGGTTAACAAGGGGAAATTGCTTGAACGTCTGGGTGAGGTTGGCCGTGAAAAGATTGTTGAAGATATTCACGAAATTCGCGATGAGTCCGACCGTGAAGGTGTGCGCGTAGTTATTGAGCTTAAAGTAGGCGCAAATGCGGATGTAGTGCTTAATCAGCTCTATAAATACACCGCTTTGCAAACGAACTTTGCCTGTAACATGGTGGCTTTACATAATGGTAAACCACAAATAATGATTTTGCGCGACATGCTTAAAGCATTCGTTGCCTTCCGCGAAGAAGTTATTACAAGGCGGACAATCTATGATTTGGGCAAAGCACGTGACCGCGCGCATGTCTTGGCTGGTTTAGCGGTTGCCGTAACGAATATTGACGAAATTATTGCTTTAATTCGTAACGCCCCCAACCCGACTGTAGCGCGCGAGGGTTTGCTTGCAAAACGCTGGCCGGTTCATGATGTTGCCCCTATGATTGCTTTGATTGATGATCCTGAGTATCCGGTTCATGAGGACGGCACTTACCAGATGTCAGAGACGCAGGCGCGAGCCATTTTGGATTTACGTCTCCACAAACTCACAGGCCTTGAGCGTGAAAAAATCGGCGGAGAGCTGAAGGAAATTACGGATTTAATTTCAGAATTGCTTTTGATCTTGAGAGATCGCTCCAAGCTGCTTGAGGTGTTGGTAGAGGAGCTAAAAGAGGTCAGAGATCGCTTTGGCACGCCACGCCGAACGCAGCTTGTAGACGCAGAATTCGAAGTTGACATCGAAGACCTTATCGCCCGTGAAGACATGGTAGTGACAATCACCCACGGAGGCTACGTCAAGCGCGTTCCGCTAAGCACCTACCGTGCACAGCGCCGTGGAGGTAAAGGGCGCTCTGGCATGTCAATGAAGGACGAGGATTTTATCTCTGATTTATTTGTGGCCAGCACGCACACTCCGATTCTTTTCTTTACATCGCGTGGCCTTGTCCATCGAATGAAAGTATATCAGTTGCCTTTGGCTACGCCGCAAAGCAGAGGAAAAGCGCTGGTAAATCTGTTGCCGCTGGAAAAAGACGAAAACGTCAGTGTCTACCTGCGCATGCCCGAGGATGAAGATGTCTGGGACAGGCTGGATCTTATGTTTGCAACCAGCCATGGCTCGGTTCGTAGAAATAAACTCTCGGATTTCAAGAATATTCGCTCAAATGGTTTGATTGCCATGAAACTTGGTGATGATGAGAATCTGGTTTCTGTCCGTATATGTAAAGAAAATGAAGATGTGTTGCTGGCAACACGTAAGGGTAAAGCTATTCGCTTCCCTGTTACAGATGTTCGCGTGTTTACCGGTCGTACTTCTACAGGTGTGCGTGGTATCAGAATTAAAGAAAAAGGCGATGAGGTTATCTCGATGTCAATTCTGAAACATGTTGATATGACACCGGAAGAACGCATGGCTTACTTGAGAAGCGCGGATATGATGCTTGGATCTGCGCATGGTGAAGAAGCCACAGAAACAGAAATGAGTGATTTTCAGCTTTCCCCTGAGCGCTTTCAGGAGCTGTTTGAGCAAGAGCAGCTATTACTCACGGTTTCCAATAAAGGCTTTGGTAAACGCACATCCGCCTATGAATACCGTGTATCTGGTAGAGGGGGGCAGGGCGTTGCAAATATGTCTTTAACCCGTAAAAATGGTGGAAATGTTGTGGCAACCTTCCCTGTCACAGACAGCCACCAGATTATGCTGGTAACTGATGGCGGCCAGTTGATCCGTACTCAGGTTAGCTCTATTCGTACTACAGGCAGGAGCGCTCAGGGCGTCACCATCTTCAAGGTTGATAAAGGTGAGAACGTCGTTTCTGTTGCCTGGCTTGTAGAAGACGAAGACGACGATGCAAATGATGATGTGGTAATCCCGGCAGATGAGGAAATTGCTACAGGCTCAAAAACTTCGGATGAATCTGACGTTATTATCCCGAACGAAGATGAGTAAGGGAAGTATATGAGTAGCTCAAATAAGTATATTACCGGTATATATCCCGGATCGTTTGATCCTGTCACAAAAGGACATTTGCATCTAATCGGCCGCGCCAGCCATATTGTCGATAAGCTGATTGTTGCTGTCGCCGAGAACGTCAACAAAAAACCGCTATTTTCATTAGAAGAGCGGTATGAAATGCTTAAGTGTGATATTGATCACATGATCGACAAGGGTTGTTGTGAAATTGAGGTAACAACTTTTAGCACGTTATTGGTTCATTATGCGGAAGAGGTTAAAGCTTCGTACATTATTAGAGGGCTGCGCGCTGTCTCTGACTTTGAATATGAATTTCAATTAACAGGTATGAATGCTAAATTAGACCCGGATATTGAGACATTATTCTTGATGGCTTCGGACAAGTGGCAGTTCGTATCCTCTTCTTTTGTAAAGGAAATTTCATACCTGCATGGTGATGTTAGTGCCTTTGTAACCCCCCAGGTGGAAGAGCATTTAAATAAAAAGTTCAAAAATTAGCACACAATAACTTGACGAAAAGCAATGAAATCCATATTGTGCACCAATTCAAACGGTCACCCCGTTATTTTGATATAGTGATCGCGTAGCTCAGCCGGTAGAGCAACTGACTTTTAATCAGTAGGTCCGGGGTTCGAATCCCCGCGCGATCACCACTTTCCCGCTAATCGACATTCTCATGGGACACTGGTGGGGCACTAAGCAGCAAGAAGCTGCAACAATCCATACAAATAATTCATTCATTATTTTTCTGTTACGAAACCTATATATTTTAGGGCTTTGTAGGTGGAAACATGAACAGGTTTTGAGTGCTTTTTGGGCTTTTAATGCCCCTCGAGTGCCCCATACGATAGTTTTTATATTCTAAATTATTGTTATAAAACGTTAATAATAATTATACCTACTGATTGTATGTCAGTGGTTGCTATTTCTTGCTGTTTATTATAGCCTTTTGTAATTCGCAGGCGAAGGGATGAATATGGCAAACATAGAAAAGCGAAAAAATGGAGACGGTGAGGTATCATATAGGGTAAAAGTACGCCTCAAAGGATACCCAGCGCAATCTGCGACATTTAAGCGTTTAACTGATGCTAAAAAATGGGCGGTGCACACAGAGGCCAGTATCAGAGAAGGGCGCCATTTCAAGCACGCAGAAGCCAAAAAGCACACAGTTGCAGACCTAGTAGACCGCTACATTAAACAAGTAGTGCCCCGTAAAGGTAAAAGCGCAGCGCGAGATTATAAGCAACAACTCGAATACTGGAAAAGCGAGTTAGGACATGTGCTGTTATCAGATTTAACTGCGGCGGCTATTGTAGAAAAACGTGAGATACTCGCTAGCGGCATGACCAATAGAGGCCAAAGAAGTCCCGCAACAGTTAATCGTTACCTTTCATCCTTAAGCCATGCTTGCACTATTGCTGTGAAAGAATGGGGGTGGATGGAGGATAGCCCTGTGCGTAAAGTTTCTAAGCTCAAAGAACCTAGAGGCCGAGTGCGTTTTTTGAGCGATGAAGAAAGAACTGCATTGCTTGAGAGTAGTAAAAACACTTCGTACCCGCACTTACATTTAATCGTAGTGCTAGCGTTAAGCACGGGAGCGCGTAAGGGCGAGATAATGAATCTGCGCTGGGGTGATATAGATAAAGCCAGAACAAAAATCATATTACACGAAACGAAAAACGGAGAGCGTAGGGTAATTCCCTTAACGGGATATGCAAAGCAGCTTATTTTAGAGCATGAGAAGGTTCGCCGTATTGATACGGATATGCTTTTTCCATCCAAAACAGGCCGCACTCCATTTGATATAAAAAAGAGCTGGAATGCTGCGCTGGATGCGGCAGAAATTAAAGATTTCCGTTTCCATGATTTGCGTCATAGTGCTGCAAGTTATCTCGCAATGAATGGTGCAAGCCCAGCGGAGATAGCGGGTGTCTTAGGCCATAAGACCCTGCAAATGGTCAAACGCTACGCCCATTTATCAGAGGCTCATACAAGCTCTGTTGTGGAAAGCATGAACGAAAGGATTTTTGGAAGTGAGTGAAGAGGATATTAAATATCAGCTACAGCAACTTTTTATAGACTTCAATATTCAAGAACCGCCTAATTTTTATGAAGAATTTATGTCTGTGCTTTTCTTCCCTAAATCTGTGTTAGAGAGTATGAAAAATCAGCGCAATATGGGTTTCCTTAGAGCTTTAAATAATTATGAGAAAGACTACCATGATCTAAAAAACAGTTTAGAAACAGCATTAGAGATATTGAAAACTCCACTTTTTAGGCAGCAACTATCATTCTGTTTTTATAAAAACTTAAACGAAGACAAAAAGGATAAGGGGGCAGAAGAATATTCTAAGAAGGAACTGGATGAATATATTTCAGGAATAAAACAAATAGAGGAACTACTTAATGAGAGTCAAGACAGGTTCACTCTTCCCAAAAAAAAGCCCGGACCTCAAAATAAAAATAAACTTATATTAGCCTCTAATTTGGGTTTTTTAATGATACATGCGTTAGAAAAATTTCCAACGACAACACAAGAAGGGTTTTTTGAACGGTTATATCTCATTGCTTGTGAAGAAATCGGTATATCATCCCCAGGAGATACTGACAGAATAATGTCTAAGACAATAAAAGACCTAAAGCAGATTCATAACTACGAAGCCTGTTAAATAAACAGCAAAAAGTGCTAATAACTCACTGCTCCATATTTTTTTGTATATGCAAATATGCTCCTGAATCGACAACACACATGAGAGTTGTTGAATAACTCTAAAAAAGGAGCATATATGATGCCAAACTATCTAACAGTTAAGCAGATGGCTGCAAAACATCCTGCATTTAGCGAATCCTCTATTCGTTATCATATTTTCAACGAAACAAAGAACGGTTTGGACAAAGCGATTAAGCGCGTTGGACGCAAAATCCTTATCAACGAAGATTTATTCTTTGAGTGGTTGGAAGGCCAGGATGGAAGTGCAGCATGAAACGGCTGTTCAGTCCAGATGCAGAAAAAATAAACAGACAAGAGTTAAGGTGCTGGTTTAATGCCAGCCCCTCGCTCATGCCTCATAAAAAATAAGAGCTAGGGGTTATGGACAAAAACCTTACTACAAAAGAGGCCTCGTTATTCTTGAACGTGTCAGTAAAAACTATGGAGCGTTGGAGAAAAGAGAAGCGCAGCCCGCCATATTACAAAAACGGGCGTATTATCCGCTATTCCTTAAACGACTTAAAGAAATGGCAAGACGATCACAAACAGACCTAGACGAACTTAGCCCCTCACTTTGAGCGGAAACAATAAGCATGATTGAAAAAAGAAAAAACACAAGAAATACAGGCACAAGCGAACAATTTGTATTACCCAGCGATTCAATATCGCACATATATAGTATGGGCAAAAAACACTATGCGCGCCCGACAAAATACTTAACCGCTAAACAAGTCGACAGGCTCTTTATTGCATGTGAAAAAGCCTACGCGCTGGGGCATCCTTTAAACAGGTTTTTTACTATTCAATATAATGATTATGCGACCCCTAAAAAGCCCCAGAAAGTCATAACAAATATTTTAGAACATACTCGTAAATGGCTGCAAAGACGTAACTTGCCTGTTGCCTATATCTATGTTTTGGAGAATGGCAAATATAAAGGCATTCACGCACATATTCTTGTTCATATCCCGCCTAACTATCAGGTTGATTATAAACGCGCATTAAGGAACTGGGTTCCCTTTGAATGGTCAAAACAGCGTATCAATACAAAAACAATAAGGTATCCGAGTTTTGGAGATTTACACCCTCTGAATAGCATATATGGGACGTTACGTTATATGTGTAAGGGAATAGATGAACGCACGCCCATACATAGCATAAAGCCCGGGTACCAAGGTATAATATATGGCCAGAGATATGGGATTAGTCTTTCATTGAGATAAAAAAATATTGTGAGCCTGCGAAGCGAAGCTGCTTCCAAGCAGCAAAGCGAGCGAGAGCAGGCGAACTAAAGGCTCAATATATCTTAACGAAAGGAACTACAGCACCCCGCAAGGGGTGCCCTACAGATTACAAAAAAAGGAAAAGGCAATGAAAGTTAATGTCGTAGATGGAAGGCAGCTCAGGGCTGGGCGGGTTATTCTGGGTATGAATATGGACGAATTAGCAAAAGTCGCTGGAATAAGCCGCAATAGCGTCTCACGTGTTGAAAATCTGAAGACACTTCCATTGCATGCTTGGGCTGCAGATAGAATGGCTGAAGCACTACAGGAAAGAGGTGTTATTTTTACCGTTGATAACGATGAAATAGGAGCAGCCTTTTCTGCTCCAAATAAAAGGGTAAGAAAATATCCTTGGTAGCCCTAAGTTGGCATTTTGATGATTTATTAGCAGTCAATATATAGGGTAAAGTATTGGTTTATGTCCTATTGTAAGGTTGTCAAAAACACAATTGTGTCACAACTACGAGAAAGCACCTGTTCATTCTACGAAGCGATTACAATAGTTTTTTGAGTCCATAAAAAGGCATAATTTTCCGAGTCCATAAAAAAGGTAGAAATAAAACACTCAGAAAATGTTCTGTGCTTGCAAAACACCCTCAAAATATGTAGCCGGTACAGTTATAACAATACTTCCCTTTTGTCCTATAATTTTAACCTCATAATTTGTATAGCCTTTAGCTAATTCGTTTACTTTACCCTTTGTTAGGTTGATTCCGACCGTCTCACGCACAGAACAACCGTCATAACTGGAACAAGCTCCGACATCTCTCGATATTTTTACTAAATCAAGTTTCTTACCGTTGCTATAAGCACTATCCAAAAAAGACCAATCGTCTAAAGAAGCCACTACGTAAAGCTGGATTCTGTCGAAATCTTTGACGCTTTTTCCTTTCTTCCAAGTTCTAAGTGAATACATGTGACCAAAAACATTTTGGTCAGCAAAAATTATAGGGCCGTTGATTGTCGTAACATTTTCATGTTTGTCATAGTCTATTTCTGTATGCTCCAAGACAGCCGTTGAATTGTGTGGGTCAATTACAGGTATATTAGCCATTTCGGCGATTGTATGGCCACAAGCAGTAAGAAATAGCATAGCTAATAAAGCAACAAATTTTCTCATTTATTTATCCTCAAGAAAGCTAGGGTTGTTGATACGAAATTCCAGTGCCTTCAAATACAAAGTCCAGCCATTACGACCACGCTTTACATACTCTGCGTTGCTAATTTTGCCTCTTTCATAAGCTTGTGCATTTTTCATAGCCCTTTCCCGCATAGATGTAATCAAATCGGGATATACAACAAAAGGACTAACTCTTTCATTTATTAGGGCCGTTATGCATTCTGTTATAGCAACGGCTTCGTCTGGTTTTGTTTCTTCAGGCTTTTTGCCGTTCCCGCATTTTTCTGGAATGATAGGAATAACTGTTTCCCAAGCGCTTAGTTCTTTTTGAACCCTCGGGGAAACAGAGTCAGCTTTTGATACTGTTGAGAAAAATAAGAATGAAGCTATAAAAGCCCCAAATAGAATAGTTTTAAGACATTGCATAATTATAGACTCCCTTTTTCTAAGAAACTAACGGCCACCAGATTTCTCTGGTAGCCGGGGAGTTTATATCCGTCGTAAGAACGGCGCAGCGTATTCACGCGAACGCTATTATATTCCGCCGCCTCCCCAACCATAGGGTCGAGAAAGCAGCATCATTGATAACGGCCTGATGCTGTTTAGGCCGCTTACGAGGGGATATAACGCCCCAGCCTGTTCCAAAGAAGAACAGACTGTCTTATTTGTATCTTCCGGTCTAAGAAAATGCAATGTAAAGAAGGAATAACGCCGTTTTTATATTGATGGACAATTACATTACTGTGTTTATCATGAGTTATTATGTGGGGCACTCATGGGGCACTAGTGGGCAAATAAAGGCAATAGCTGCCGATATATGACAAAAAGCCATTCTGTTTAACTATTTGAATTTGTTATTGTATTCTGTTTTGGTGTGCTGCTAATTATATGCTGAGAGCGACTTTTAATCAGTAGGTCCGGGGTTCGAATCCCCGCGCGATCACCATTTATTTTAGTGTCCATACCGGAGACATAGGTAACACTATTTCGTTAAACGGGCGTCAACGATTTTTATTTCACAAACGGACATAATCTAAATCAACATGAATATGTCGGCTAAGGCATGGCTCTGCTATAATTAGTGACAATAACTTCGTAATTATTCCCCGGAACCTTTATCCTTCGATCCTGGAAATAAATTTTTGTGCACAACGATAATTGTTGCAGAAGAAACCGCTGCTATAACAAAGACCAGTAATGTTCCTTTAAGTGTGTTTAAGGTGTCTGGTGAAAACAGCATAAATCCGGCAAGAGAGGCCATAACCATGCCGCCTATAAGCTTGAGTACTCTGCCGTGCTTTTCTTCAAACTTTGTGACCTTCAGCGTTATAACCGCAGCAAGAATAATCGCTAGCTCATCAAGTAGATAAATCAGGATGTATACGCTAAACAATGCAAAGAAATACATTCCGTGAACATCGTTTTTCGCAAGCAGATTTGCCCAAATCACGGGGAAGCCTGCGGTACACGGCAGCTCTACTAGAACAACACCAAGCGCCAGAACAGCTGTTGCAGACATCATTGCAAATGTTGTTTTGTCCGGCTTGATAATCTCGCGCATATCCTTGAATATCCCCGGCTTGTGTTTGTCTGATATGGTAAAGGATATACCCTTTTTGAACCAGAAATAGTCCTTGATATTAACCGCAGCAAACAACAGGGCAATTATTGCAACAACAACTTGTATCCATTTCATATACCCTACATACATAAACACATTCAGAATACCAAGTATGAATGCTCCGTATGCTGCGGCGGTTATAAAAAGAAACGTTAAAGAAACAATCAGCATTTTTTTACGCGACCTCGTATGTATAACCATTCCAAGTAGGAACATTATCAACCACGTTGAGCACGGATTAAACCCGTCTACAAAAGCAATCAGTAAAGTGGACAGCACCAAAGAAGAATCCGATAAATTCATTTCTCCAAAAAAGGGAATGTCTATCATCTCCTCCTTATCGGTTGTGGTGCTCTTTGTTTCTGGGGCAAGTGGAGGGGTTTCGTTTTCCTCCGGTAAATCCAAAACTGCTTCTTCTTCAGCGGCTTCCTCGACCTCTTTTTCTGCTGGGGGCGGCTTTATTCCCGCTTTAACTAAAGGACTGACACAGCCCTTTTCTATACATGCGCGAACTTTCTCGGTTATGTCTTTTTGCATATATTCGCTATAACCGACTATCGGGGCGTAATCGCCAATAATAAAGGCAGGAACAGCCGTGATAGGGGCGTTATAAGCTCGGCCTATTTTTTCAAGAATCGCAACATTTTTGCTGTTTTGCCATGTTTCAAAGCTGTAAATGGTCAGATTAGGGTATTTGTTTTCCAATTCATCAAGAAAAGGCATCGCATCTTTGCAATGAGGGCAACCCATCCCCCAAAAGAAAACCATATCAACATCATTTTGAGCATTTGCCCTGATGGGACTAAGCATTATAGTTGTTAACAGTAACAATAATGTCCAAAACCTTTTCACAGTAAAGTTCTCCTTAGAATGAAACTCCGAATATGTGCGTCAAGATATAGTAAAAACCAACAAGGATAAAGATAGCTCCTGTAATTTTCCTCGCCCATACCTCAAGCTTTGTAACTTTTTGAAACCATTTGCTAACAGAATGAATTCCAACACACAGTAGTAAAGCGAAAATGACCACTGGAATCGCTGTTCCTATGCCGTAAAAAGCGGGAATAACTAACCCTGATTCAAATTTTATAGCCAGCGGGATAAGGCTCCCGAAAAATAGTGCTGCTGAGACCGGACAAAAAGATAAAGCAAAGAGTATCCCTAAGACACCTGCACCCCATATCCCCCAATTTTGCGCTTTTTCTTTCATGGAATCACCAAAACCTTTGCCGCCAAAACTTATATGAATAAGATCGAGCAAGAATACACCTGCAACAATTAATACCGGCCCAAGAATTTTATTCATATTTGTTTGAAGAAAAAATGAAAGCTCTGGGATAGAAAGCAAGCTTGCAACAAGAAGCATCCCTATCGCCGTATAGGTTAACGTCCTGCCAAAAGTGTAGAACAGACCTGCCCAAAAGACGAATGAAGGCTTATCAATCTTTTTGCTAATATAAGAAATCGCCGCAATATTCGTTGCCAAAGGGCAAGGGCTTATGGATGTAAGTATCCCCAGCCACAGAGCCGTCCCCAACGCAAAGATCATTTCTGTCATTTGGGCTCTTCCTCAAGAAGTTTTCTGGTTTCTTCTTGAATATAGGCGATAAACTCAGGCTTGCTTCTTATTAGATTCCAAACCTGATCGAGATTTTTCCAAGAGACTTCCGTTTCCCCGTTTAATTTCGAGATAACAACAGATTTTGTATAAAGCCTGTAATCGTTAATAAAGTGCCTGTTTTCAGGTGGTTCTATATTTATGGCTTTCCATTCCAGTTTTCCGTCCTCAATTTCTTGAGCAAAACCTGTTCTTATGGCTTCTTCGGTATAAGCCTCAATCATCTTGCATGAATAACACCGCGCCGTTCCGTGGAAGTAATAGGCAACGACTTTTTGCTGCGCTTCACTTACTGGCAGTTCGTCATCTGCCGCAAAAACATTCGAAGAAAGTGCAAAAGTAAAGGCTAGCGCGAAAAATGCTATTATAATTTTTCTTTTCATTTTTCTTCTTTCTAGATGAGTTTTTCGATTTCCTTGGAAGATAGTAATTTTCCCGAGGACACCACTTTTCCATCAACGGCAAGCCCGGGAGTGCTCATCACGCCATATGCAACAATATCTGCGATCTCTTGCACTTTTTCGATCTCATATTCTATGCCTTTGCTTTTTGCCGCTTGTTCTGCATTAGCCAGAAGGGTTTTGCATTTTGGGCATCCGGTTCCCAATATTGTAATTTTTTTCATCGTATTTCCTTTCAAATCAAGTTTGTTTATTCAGAGATTGAAGCTGTGTAAGCCTGCCATTCCGGCCAGCCGCCTTTAAACCAAAATATCTTGGGTGATATTTTCCATTGCATGGCCTGATTTGCCCCATGGTACGCACGCAATGCGCCTGAGCAGTAGAAAATCAAGGGTTTGCCTTGAAAAGGCTCAAGCATTTCTCTGGTCATTAGGTTTTGGGCACTGCCCGGCTCGAAGTATGTCATGTTTAAAGCTTGTGGCATGTGGCCGCTTTCGTAGAGCGATGCATGCCTGTTATCAATAATGACGACATCACCGGAGTTAATCATTTGATAGACTTGCTGCGCATCAATTTCCTTCACGCCTTCGGCCTTGGCTGGAAGATGACAGGCCATAAGAATGATTAGAAAAAAGGGCAATATTGAAATTTTAAAAAACATAATTAAATACATATCCCACAATCACAAACGCCAGCGCTAAATATGCAACAAAAAATGCCAGCATCTGAACTTTTAAAACTTTACGCAAAATTACCAGCTCGGGAAGAGATATCGCAACAGTGCTCATAATAAAGGCCAGAGTTGTCCCCACAGGCAATCCCTTGCTAATCAGTACCTCCGCTACCGGAACAACGCCTGTAACATTGGAATAAAGAGGCACAGCCATTATAACCGCCATAGGCACTGCAAACAAATTGTCTTTTCCTGCGTGGGCGATAAACCATTCCTGCGGCACAAAACCATGTATCGCGGCGCCAACACCAACGCCAATCAAAACATATAACCACACCCTTTGCAAAATGTCTTTTGTCTCACCCCAAGCATGATTAAGGCGATGTTTGAGGGTTAATTTCCTTTCTTCTATTCCGTCTTTGGGTACGTTGATCTGAAAAACAAAAGGCTCTACCCAACGTTCTATCTTGAGACAATCTATTATTGCGCCGCCAACCATTCCGGTAACCATTCCTGTACCGACATAAGCCAACGTAAATTGCCAGCCGATTGCTTCGCCAAAAAGTATGGCGGCAACCTCGTTAACCATCGGAGAGGTAATCAGAAAAGCCATAGTCACCCCAAGCGGAATACCTGTTCCCAAGAATGCAATAAACAGCGGAATTGAAGAGCAAGAGCAAAAAGGCGTAATTGCACCAAGAGTGACAGCAAGAAAATAAGCCAGCAACATTGGCTTGCCATCAAGCCAATGCCGGACTTTTTCAGGCGATATCCATGAGCGGAAAAATCCGACAAGCAGCATCAATGTTGTAAGAAGAAAGAAAATTTTTGCCGTATCTTCAATAAAGAAATGCACCGCTTCTGCGAGGTGGGTTTGCGGGGCAATCTGCAATAGGTCGTGGGTCACCCAATCAGCTAATTTTGCAAATATTTTAAACATTGTAGGATCCTTCATACTTTAGGCGAGTTTTTACTTTGTGCACTTTTTCTTGTCACAGTCGCAGGCGGAAAGCTCGATAATTGAAACACCTTTTTTATCTTCCTTGATACTGGCAAATTCAACGCCGCAGCAATCTCGAACCATGAAACGGATTAAATCTCTGACCAGCGGGAAATTAGCCGAATATATCACCGAGCGCCCTTCACGGCGAGAACTGACTATTCTGGCGTTGGAAAGATGGCTTAAATGAAAAGACATAGTGTTATGCGGCACGCCAAGGGATTCGCTTAAAGAACCGGCAGGCAAGCCATCCTCACCAGCACTGACCAGTAGCCGAAACGCCCGCAAGCGAGTTTCTTGGGAAAGTGCATCAAATATTATAATAGCTTCTTGAATATCCATGTGTCCAGAGATATAGACATATATTAATAGTGTCAAGTATACCAAAACAGAATTTTTTAGTTATTCATTAAGGAGAAGACGAAAGCTGGTGTAATGGATGCAATCATCAACATCTTTTAAAACAGCATAAATACTGTTATAAAAGCGCCAAATATAATCCCGAAAGGAATATAAAATGTTTGTAATTACCGGTGCAGCCGGATTTATCGGTTCAGTACTTAGCAATACGCTAGCGCAAAATTATCCCGATCAGGAATTAATTGTCGTTGATTTTCTACAAACCGGGGATGATCGCTGGTCAAATCTGGATATAGCAGATCAGAACGGCTCAATCTATTCACGTATCGATCCGCAAAACATCATTCAAACTCTGGATACACACCGCGATGATATTCGGTGCGTATTTCATATGGGAGCCAATTCTGACACCGCCGCCAGTGAAGAAGACGCTAAAAAATGGAATCTGGATTATAGTAAAGAGCTGTCTATGTGGTGTGCTAGTCATAATGTACCTTTGATATATGCATCTTCGGCTGCAACATACGGTAATGGCGAATGTGGTTATGTTGATAACGAATCACTTGATTATCTTGAAAAGCTCAAACCCTTAAACGCCTATGGCCGCAGTAAGAATGATTTTGATAAATGGTTGGTTTCCCGTCTCAAAAAAGAGCAGCCGCCACAATGGGTTGGTTTGAAATTTTTTAATGTTTACGGGCCAAATGAGTGGCATAAAGGACGCATGGCCAGTGTGGTTCTACACGGATTTAATAACATACAAAATTCAGGAGAAATCAAGCTTTTTCAAAGCCATAAGGAAGGTATTGCCGATGGCGAGCAAAAGCGCGATTTTGTTTTTGTCAAAGATGTTGTGCGAGCTATGATCTGGTTTTATGAGCATCCGAGTGTAAGCGGTTTATTTAATCAGGGCACAGGGCAGGCACGCAGCTTTCTTGACCTTGCCAGAGCCACATTTGCGGCTGTCGGTGTGGATGAGAAAGTTTCCTTTATACCAACGCCAGAAAAGTTTCGCGCGCAATACCAGTATTTCACTCAGGCAGATATGACAAAATTCAAAACCGTTACTCAAGGTAATTTTAATTTTACAGCGCTTGAAGATGGTGTGAAAGATTATGTTTGCAATTACCTTTTACCAAAGAGCCAGAGCCTCTAATCGGGGTTTATGAAAAATTTTAAAGCCAACAAAATAATAAGTTTTTTTGCCTTTATTACTTTAAATTAGGATCGTTATATTTGATGACAAAAATAGTAAAATCTTGTCATGAGAGCTTTATCGCGTCATAGTGTGCGCTACCGCAAAGGGCAACTTTTATTGATAAACAAGGATTAGCGATGACAAAAAAGGCATCTGGGTCTTCTTCAAAACAAGATGACAAAAAACACGTGGCACCTCCAAAAGAGATTCCTCAGAGTATTTCTGTAGGTATAGTGGCGCGATTTCGCCGTTATCTCTTTACAGGGATTCTGGTTACAGCACCAATCAGTATTACGGTGTATTTAACCTATATTTTCCTGTCTTTTGTTGACAACAAAGTTGTTCGCTTGCTTCCAGCTGATTGGTATGAGGCAATTTATCCCAAAACGACTATTCCAGGTTTGGGGCTTATTGTTGTTATTGCGGGTTTTATCTTTATTGGCTGGTTTGCAACCAATTTCCTGGGACGCCTTTTTATCCACCTGTCAGAGTATGTTGTTGAGCGAATGCCTGTTATCCGTACGCTCTATGGCGCAATAAAGCAGATATTTGAAACCATTATGGCAAGCCAGTCTTCCGCTTTTCGTGAAGTTGTGATGCTTGAATATCCTCGTAGGGGAGTCTGGTCTATTGGATTTGTAACAGGGATTACAAAGGGTGAGGTGCAATCTCACACAGAGCAGGAGACAGTGAACGTTTTTGTCCCCACCACCCCAAACCCGACCTCAGGTTATTTGTTGTTCGTACCTAAAAAAGAGCTCAAATATCTTAAAATGAGTGTAGAAGAGGGGGTGAAGCTTGTTGTCTCGGCAGGCATTATCACTCCTCTAGACAAGATTGATAGCAAAAAACACGAAGAGAACGCTAAAAAATCAAATTTTTTCGGCTTGCATAAAAACAAAGAATAATGCAAAAAAGGCGCACACAAAGACGAAATAAAAAGTCAAAAAGAAAGTATATTCAAGAATGTTTGAGCTCTTAAGGTCAATCCAGAAGCGCGACCCTGCTAACCCAACTTTTGCGGAAGTGCTTTTCGCCTATAATGGCTATCATGCAATGCTTATTCATAGGATGAATAATTTTATCTGGCGTCTTGGTTTAAGAGGGCTGGCCAGATTTTTTGCAAATATTGGACGTATTATCACAGGAATAGAAATCCACCCGGAAGCCAGTATTGGAAAGAATGTATTTATTGATCATGGAACGGGCTGTGTGATTGGCCAAACTGCGATAGTTGAGGATAATGTCACTATGTATCATGGCGTAACGTTAGGCGGTGTAGGGCGAGAAGGACAAGTTGACGGGAAGCGTCATCCAACTTTGAAAAAAGGGTGCACCGTTGGCGCAGGCTCACAGATTCTCGGAGATATTATTATTGGCGAAAATGCCAAAATCGGAGCAAATTCAGTCGTTACAACCAACATCCCGGATGGTGCAACAGCTATTGGAATTCCAGCGCGTGTGGTAGGTCAGAACGGCCATTCTTCCGGTGCTTATGGAATGCCGTCCCGCAAGAATATGGAAGAAGTCGTCTCGACTATGGATGATATCGTAAGCGAGCTTGGAAAAATAAAAGAAGTTCTAAATATGAACAAAGCCGACTCTGGAAAAATTATAGCAAGAGAGCAGCTTTTCGATAAAGATAAACCAGTTGATTAGTGCCTATCAAGTTTAATAAAACAAGGGTATAAGCCATTGAAAAAAAGTAATAAAGAATGGACTCCTATCTTGTTAACCGCCTCTGAAGTATCGAATTGCCTGATCTCGTTCGAATAAATACAATAGCGTTTTTAAAGATACGCCACGACTAGTATTTAAATCAGGGTCTTTACTTATAATTAATTTTGCGTCATTACGCGCTGTCGCAAGTAAGTCTCCATGAACCGTTAAATCCGCAAGCTGAAAATCGGTAATACCGCTTTGTTTTGTTCCTAAAATATCGCCACTTCCACGGAGCTGCAGATCCTTCTCTGCAATTATAAAACCGTCTTCAGTCTCACGCATGATGTTTAAACGCTCCTTGGCGACTTCGCCAAGCGGCCCGGAATAAACTAAAAAGCAGTACGATTGCTCATTACCTCGACCGACACGACCGCGCAACTGGTGTAGCTGCGACAAACCAAAGCGCTCAGCATGTTCAATGACCATAATCGTTGCTTCAGGAACGTCGACACCAACCTCAATTACTGTCGTTGCAACCAGTATATCAATATCACCACTCATAAAGCTGGCCATAATATCATCTTTTTCCGAAGGTTTCATGCGACCATGAACTAGGCCGACCCGCTCTTTGAAAATAGTTTTAAGGGTGTCATAGCGCTCTTCCGCAGCGGCCAACTCAAGAACTTCGGATTCTTCGACTAGCGGACAAACCCAGTAAATTCTGACACCATCAGCAATCTTTCGTTTCAGCGCAGCTACCAGATCGTCAAGCTTTTCTTTGGAAAACAGCATTGTTTCGATAGGTTTTCGTCCTGGGGGCTTTTCATCGATTCTAGAAACTTCCATATCGCCATAAGCCGTTAGCGCCAAAGTTCGAGGAATTGGTGTTGCTGTCATCACAAGAATATCTGTGCCTTTTCCCTTGCTTGAAAGCTCCATACGCTGGTGCACACCAAAACGGTGTTGCTCATCAATAACGGCAAGCCCCAGATCCTTGTATTCCACATCGGCTTGAAAAATCGCATGTGTGCCTATAATGATTTGCGCGGTGCCGTCCTTGATTTGCTTTAGTATCAATTCACGAGTTTTTCCTTTATCACGACCCGTAAGCGTTACCATGCGCACACCCGCAGCTTCCATCCACGCCTTGATGCTTTGTTCATGCTGACGCGCCAATATTTCGGTCGGCACTATAATCGCTGCTTGAGCGCCATTTTCTACAGCATTCATCATAGCCATAGCCGCAACTATCGTTTTCCCGCTTCCAACATCTCCTTGAATTAGACGCAGCATCCGGGCATTATCACTCATATCTCTATCTATCTCAGCTAAAGAACGGCTTTGCGCATCAGTGAGATTGAAAGGTAAAACACCCTCGATTTTACTTCTCAGAGCTCCGGTAGGCTTAAAAGAACGGCCATTTATTTTACGCTGACGATCCCTAACCAGAGCTAGCGTTAGCTGATTTGCTAAAAGCTCATCATAAGCAAGGCGCGCACGCACTTTTGAGGTTGGTTCCAGATCCCTGTCACTGTCAGGGTTATGAAGCAAATGAATGGCTTCGTGCCAACTAGGCCAGCCTTCGCGCTTTTTGTGATTTTCTTCAACCCATTCTGGTAGATATGGAACAAAAGACAAAGCACTCTTTATGGCTTTGCGCAGGACTTTGTTGGTAATTCCCGCTGTCAACGGGTAAATCGGCTCGACTGTCTCAAGGTTATCACGATCCTGCGGTTTAACCACTTCAGGGTGAACGATTTGCGGCCGCCCCTGAAAATATTCAATACGGCCACTTATAACGCGCTCGTCTCCCAAGGGTAAAAGCTTTTCAATCCAGCTTTTTTTTGCATGAAAAAACACTAACATAACTTCTCCGCTACCATCTGTGCATTTCACACGGTAAGGCAGGGATTTTCTTGTGTTTGGAATATGCTGTTCTACACGTATTTGAGTAGTTAGAACCTTGCCGTTAGGAGCCTTAGAAAGTAGACAGGTAAAGCGACGGTCAATAAAATCCACAGGGCCATGAAAAAGCAGGTTAACCACACGCGGGCCGTCTGTCAGCTTCTCCACAAGCTTACCATTGCGCGAGCCCAGACCGGGTAAAGACGTTAGTCCGCGAAATAAAGGATCAAGCTCAAAAGGTCTTTGGTTCATAAACGTAAAACATCCCTCTTAACATTAGGCGCAAGTAAAGTTTAACGATTTAAAACGTTAATATCGAGAGGTAATGTTATTATAGGGTCATTATGGGGGCTATTTTAAGGTCAGGTTTTAGTAAATATCGCTCGATATGCATATCCTTTGTAAAGAGTATGAACCTCTAACGCGCCTTTTTTCTCCATATCCATGCGTTTAAGATAAGAGAGAATTTCCGGCTTGTAGTAAACATGGAATTTTTTAAGCCACCAGAAAAGAAACTTACGGAAAAATTTTGGTAGCTCGCTCTGGCTCCCAAAGTCAACAATATGAATTTGCCCGCCAGACGGAAGTAATTCCAGCGCATGATCGAGAGATTCCGGCCATGGCGGAATAATAGATAAGGCATAAGAAAAGATAATTTTATCCAAAGGTTCTTTTAAATCAAAAAGAGATTGCGGATTAAAAGACTGGGAAAATGCTTGTTTTAGTAAGATTTTATCCTTCATTTGCGCCTGTTCCAGATTGGTCTGCGCAGTTTTAAGCATTTCTTCGGAGGCATCCAGACCGTAATACACGTCATTCGGATATTTTGTAGCAATTTTAATTAAGTTACGCGCTGTGCCGCAGCCAACCTCACATATGCGCTCACCCTCTTTGACGTTAAGATTATCAATCATCTGATCTCGCCCCAAAAGATAATATTTCCGGCTTAGATCGTAAACATGGCGCGTCCAGCGATACATGCTATCCATGCTCTTTATTGTTTGCTCTTCGCTCACCTGCGCGGTGTAATCTGAAGACGTCATAAATATTCCCTCATTTTTTAGCGAGCTTTTAGCGTATATGTATGAAAACCGCCATATATAGATGAGCGATCCAGCTCGTTACGAGGCTGTGCCAAAGAGGGATCGTAATGCCAATGAGACAGGTTTTCTCCTGTTAAAGCCTCTGTAAGCGGACTTTTTTCACCAGCTGTACGGAAGATTACGCGAGCACCCTCATTTGCTGTACGCAAAACAGCAGACCATAAATCATTAAGCTGATCATCATTCATCCAGTCCTGAGCATCCAGAAACACAAAGCAGTCAATAGTTTTGGGAGCCTTGGAATCTAAAAACTCGGTAATTGTCGAGTGTACGACCTGAGCTTTATCAACGTTGGATTTTAGTATCTTATAATTCTCTTCTTTAAGATAACGCGGCACAGCCAGTCGGTTTTCTCGGTCATAGCCTCGATTGAACGCCTGCCACGCAAAGTAATTGTCCTGAATAGGGAAATTACAAGCCAGCCTTTCCAGTCGTGATTTAAGTAAAAAAGCCATGTCCCCTTGGGCAGATTCATTCAAATCGTCAAATTGAGCAGGCGGAATACCTAGGCCATACAAGGATTCCGGCTTGTTACACATCATTTTGACAAATTTTCTATCAAAAATTGGATTTAGTGTACGATTGAAGATCTCACGTTGCTCTTCCATTGTTTGGGCTTTTAGAATATCTCTCGGATCTTGGCCATAAAACTTGGAAATTCGGTGAACCATACCGATAAATTTACCCAATAAACCAAAGCGATAGATGTTCTTTTTGAACATGTTAATCCGGCGGCCATGTGGAAAAACCTTTTTCTCCCAGTAATCCCGAGAGAATTTATCAAAATGAGGCGCTATGTACTTATCATAGTTCTCAATGTTTTTAACGTTATCAGCACAGCCAAAAAACAAAAAGAAGCTTTCATAATCCGGTAAGTGCTTTAGTGCAGCCAACTTTAACCGCCCCAAAGCGGCATGTGCCGGATTTAAATCAACAGCCGTCACGCTGGCAGGAGATTCTGTAAGGTAATTAAGCATGTTACATCCGCCAGAGCAGAGCGTCATGATGTGCGTGTTTTCATCAATACGCATAGCATCGATATCAACTTCGGGATCTTCCCATATCTGCGGATAAACGAACCCGCTAAATACGGCCGTAAACATGCGTTCTTGAAACCCTCTTTTAGAGATAGCCTTATTTCCGTGAACCGCGCTTCTTAGCAGCGCTTTGTTTGCTATGGTATCGTCATCAAAAGTTAAGCTTCTATCCGCACTCATTATTCTTAAGCCCCTTGAAATAGCGTGAAACATATATATAAAAGGCCAATCAAAAGTAATTATACTTTCTAATTTAATATTGGCCAGAAGGACATTGTGGTGCACAATACAGCGGACGAAAACCTAAATCAACCAAAACATGATACATTCCTCTATGGCGCGCCAGAGGGCGCAGATGCTATAGCTCTGGCGGACATGGCACGCAACATTATGTCTAAAGATCGTGTGCTTGTGCATATTGCGCTAGACGATACGCGTGTTCATATACTTAAAGAACTCCTCGCCTTTTTTGCGCCAGATGTAAGTGTAGTTACGTTCCCCGCGTGGGATTGTCTGCCATATGATCGAATATCCCCACACGGAGATATTATAGCCAGACGCGTAGCAGCATTGTGCACAATGCTGGCGTGGCAAGAAGAAAAGAAGAGATCTCCGCGCATTGTTCTTACAAACATAAATGCAGCAACCCAGCGTGTTATGCCTAAGAACGTGCTGAAGGATGCAAGTTTTGTTGCAAAAGTTGGGGGTGCTGTTAATACAGAACATTTTTTGCAATACCTTGCACAAAACGGATATATCCGCAGCGATACCGTTCGCGAGGTCGGGGAGTATGCTCTGCGCGGCGGGTTGATAGATTTGTTTCCAGCAGGTCATAAAGAACCCGTACGTATAGACTTGTTCGGTAACGAAGTCGAAAGTATAAAAATATTTGATCCACTAAGCCAGTGTACACAAAGGGAATTGAAAGATTTTCAGATGTTTCCCGCAAGCGAGTTTTTTCTAAACGACCAGTCTGTATCGAGGTTTAGAGCCAGGTACCGTGAAACGTTTGGAGTGCAGCAAAAAGACGATGCATTATATAATGCTGTAAGTGACAGGCGGCGCTATAACGGCGCAGAACATTGGTTGCCGTTGTTCTATGAGTATATGGAGACACTGTTTGATTACATTGCGGTAGCACAAATTACATGTGATTTTCATATATCTGATGCTTATAAAAAACGAACTGATCAGATAAAGGATTTTTATGAAGCGCGTCTTGCTTTGGCAAAAAACAGCAGCAAAGAAAAACAAACAACAGTAAGCACATATAATCCTATCAATCCGAAAGAGCTCTATGTTTTGCAGAATGAATGGGATTTTCTTACACAAGATATGACGGTGTTTTCGCCATTTGGCGCTACAGAAGAGAAGGGAATAGATAACGGAGCCAGAGTGGGGCGCGATTTTTCTGATGTACGCGCTTTGCCAGACGGGGATGTTTTTTTAGAGACAAATAAATATGTTCAATATTTACAAAAACAGGACATCAGAGTTTTTGTTGCGGCTTATAGCGAAGGTTCTAAAGCCCGTCTGCGAGGATTGCTAGAATCCGCAGGAGTTAATTTACTGCAGGACATTACAAATTTCAAAGATGCAAAAAAATTAAAGCAAGAAGCAGTTGGCCTATGCGTAATTCCACTGGAAAGGGGATTTAAGAGCGAAGGCGTAGCGTTTATTTCCGAGCAAGATATTCTAGGAGATCGCCTTACCAGAAAAACTCGAAAAAGCAAAAAAGCTGATAATTTTCTTAAAGAAGTTTCTTCATTATCCGAAGGAGATCTTGTCGTCCACATCGACCATGGCATCGGGCGTTTTATTGCTCTTGAGACTATAAACGCGGCAGGAATAGCTAACGACTGCCTTAAACTTGAATACGCAGGTGGAGATAAGCTGTACGTTCCTGTAGTTAATTTAGAGGTGCTCTCTCGCTTTGGTTCAGAGGACAGCATAGCGCAGCTTGATAAATTAGGTGGTGCAGGCTGGCAGGCACGTAAGGCGCGCGCGAAGAAAAATTTGATGCAAATTGCTGATAAGCTTTTGGGTATTGCTGCTGCCAGACAGCTTAAAAAAGCACAAACACTTCACGTCGGAGAAGATTTGTACAATGAGTTTGCCGCGCGTTTTCCTTATGAGGAAACAGAAGATCAGCAACGCTCTATATCCGCTGTTATAGAGGATATGGCAGGAAGCTACCCTATGGATCATTTGGTTTGTGGAGACGTCGGTTTTGGTAAAACAGAGGTCGCTTTGAGAGCTGCCTATGTTGCGGCCATGTCTGGTGTGCAGGTGGCCGTTGTTGTGCCCACAACACTGCTCGCCAGACAGCATTATCAGAATTTCAAAAAACGTTTTGAGGGAACTGGAATACGAATTGAGCAACTCTCACGTATGGTATCCCCGCGGGACGCTAAGCGCACAAAAGAAAGCATGGCAGACGGGTCTGCGCAAGTTGTTATTGGCACTCACGCTCTTTTTGCAAATTCAGTTAAGTTTGCAGATTTAGGCTTATTGATTGTTGATGAGGAACAGCGCTTTGGCGTTAAGCAAAAAGAAAAGCTAAAGCAGCTTAAAAGCACCGTGCATGTTTTAACACTTACAGCAACACCTATTCCCCGCACATTACAGATGTCTTTGACTGGCGTTAAAGAGATGAGCCTTATAACAACCCCGCCAGTGGATAGACTGGCAATCAGAACCTTTGTTACACCTTTGGATATTGTTGTAATTAGAGATGCTTTGCTGCGTGAATACTATCGCGGAGGGCAGAGTTTCTACGTAGTTCCGCGCATTAAAGACCTGAAAGAAATATCTAAAATGTTGCAGGAGAGTGTGCCGGAAGTTAATTTCGTTGAAGCGCATGGCGGCCTAAGTTCTTCAGAATTGGAAGAACGCATGACCGCTTTTTATGAGGGACAGTATAATATTCTGCTTGCAACTAATATAATTGAAAGCGGAATCGATATCCCAAGCGCTAACACAATGATTATTCACCGTGCCGATATGTTTGGCCTTGCACAACTATATCAAATCCGTGGAAGGATTGGGCGTTCAAAACAGCGGGCGTACGCCTATCTAACATATCAGCCAGATAAAATTCTAACAAAAAATGCTCAAAAACGTTTGGAGGCGATGGAGGCGCTCGATACTCTAGGTTCAGGATTTCAACTAGCTTCTCATGATATGGATATAAGAGGTGCAGGAAACCTGCTTGGTGATGAACAATCAGGACATATCCGAGAGGTTGGTGTAGAACTTTACCAGCAAATGCTGGAAGAGGCCGTAGCTGCGGCGCGTGCTGGGATAACAGATATTGATGATATGCCCGAGCAAGAGTGGTCTCCGCAGATTAATCTAGGTGCTTCTGTACTTATCCCAGAAAATTACGTCGAGGATCTTGGTGTACGTATGAGCTTGTACCGTCGATTGAATGAGCTTCACGATAAGCAGGAAATAGAAGGCTTTGCTGCTGAAATGATAGATCGTTTTGGAGATTTGCCCGAAGAGGTACAGAACTTGCTGGAGATTCTAAATGTTAAACAGCTATGTAAAAAAGCTGGAGTTTCAATAGTTGAAGCGGGACCAAAAGGTGCACTTGTTGCTTTTTACAACAATCAGCCACCAGATGTTGAAGGGTTGATGGGATGGATTACCCGCAAAGCCGGAAGCGTAAAAATACGCCCGGATCAAAAACTTAGCATTATTCGCAACTGGCCGAAGCCGATGAATAGAATTAAAGGTATGCAAACGATCTTAAAAGAATTAGCTGCCTTGTCGCCAGAAACTTGAATTTGTGGCATTATATGGATACTTATAAGAGTTTAGGAGATTCGTCCAAATGTCTAAAGAATATGCAGAAAGTAAAATTAAAGACGCTTTAAAGCTTTGTAACGGTAATATAGGGCTTGCACGTCAACATATTGTAGCGCTGGCACAGGAAGAGACTTTTCTGCTCAAAGCCTTGGTAAGGCCGCATTTGGAGGGGATTGTGTCCTATCAGGTAGAGCGCGTGGCATCAGGCCGAGCGGAAAGGGAAGAAAAGCATCCTGAGCTACCATCCCCCAAGATTGATGATGACTTTGGTATGAAGCTGCTGCGCGCTGCTGTGTCTCAGGATGTTAAAGTTTTTGGCCGTGATAGTATGCGTCAACCTCGAAAAAGAAAAGTTGCATCAAAACAGCATATTGAAGCAATACACAAGATGGCTTCATCTCGCCGTCAACAGGATAAACAAGAGTAATAAAGGCAGCAGTAAAGTGACAAAAGCAGGTTCTTTGCTCCCTGATCCCGTAAAAATCGCCGAAAGATTTGGATTGGATAACGTTCAACCTATCCCCGGCGATGCTTCTGTGCGTCTTTATTTTAGAGGAAAAAAGCAGGATAAAAGCATCATTGTAATGCTATATCCCGATGCAAGTGAAGAAAATCAGACGGATCTTAGGGCGTTCCTTGAAACAGGTAAGATGTTGGCAGAGCAGGGGATTAAGGTTGCTAAATGTTATGAAGCCAACGAATCTTGCGCTTACGCACTTCTCGAAGATATTGGCACACAATCTTTTGGAGACGCTTTGCGTGAGGGGAGCAAAGCGCCAAAAGAACTGTATAATATGGCAACGCAAGCTCTCACCCAGATGAGAGATATCAAGTGCGAGCATTTACTGCAACCTTACAAACAAACCAACATTTATTCTAATCGCCGACAACTCATTGATTATTATATGACTTTTAAAAAAGGTGTGCATCCTGGACAAGCCTGTATAGACGAATTTCATGCTCTTTGGAATGAAATAGAAAAAAAGCTCCCCCCATGCCCTCATGGTTTTGTCCACGGTGATTATCATCTCGAAAACCTTATTTTTGCAAAGAGTGAGAAGAGCGCTCGCCGGTGCGCGGTAATAGATCATCAAGATGCTTTTTATGGCCCTTCACCTTATGATTTGGTTAATCTTTTGGAGGACGCGCGAACCGATGTTTCTGCGGATATTCGCTCTGCTATGATAGAAATCTATACAAAAAATATGAGCGTTGAAGATAAAGCGGCTTTCATGCAATGGTACAGAGTTTTAGCGGCGCAATTCCATAGTAGGGTGATCGGTTTGTTCATCAAATTTTCAGTTGAGAAAAACCGTGATTCGTATCTGGTTCATATCCCGCGGCTGCAAAATTATTTATCAGAATCTTTGACTTATCCTGTTTTGGCTCCATTAAAAGAGTGGTTTGATAAAGTAAAGCTTGATTTTGACTCCATAAGTGATTTAGATGGTGATCACATTCGCGCAGCATTTAAATAATTATTTTTGCGGCGCAGCATTGTTGTACAGCATGATCTATATAAAACAAGGAGTTAAAGCATGTCTATAGTCGCGGATCGTCTCAAAAGAATAAAGCCTTCCCCAACATTATCTGTTTCTGCTAAAGCAAAAGAACTAAAAGCAGCAGGGCGAGATGTTATTGGTCTGGGCGCTGGCGAACCGGACTTTGACACTCCTGATTTTATTAAGGAAGCAGCCAAAACAGCAATTAATAATGGCGAGACAAAATATACAGCTGTTGACGGCACGCCTGAGCTTAAAGACGCAATTATTGCAAAATTCAAGCGTGATAATAATCTCGAATACACTCGCGATCAAATAACGGTGGGAACCGGAGGTAAGCAGGTTCTTTTTAACGCACTTATGGCTTCGGTTAACCCCGGCGACGAGGTGATTATTCCTGCTCCTTACTGGGTGTCTTATCCTGATATGACTTTAATCGCTGAGGGAACGCCGGTTATTGTTGAGTGCTCTAAAGAGAATAATTTCAAAATGACTGCCGAGCAGCTTGAGTCAGCAATCACACCAAAAACCAAGTGGCTAATTTTTAACTCTCCATCCAACCCAACAGGAGGAGCCTACACATATGACGAGATTAAAGCCCTGACTGACGTTTTGGTAAAACATTCTCATGTCTATATTATGAGCGACGATATGTATGAACACCTAGTTTATGATGGATTTAAATTTGCAACGCCCGCGCAAGTCGAGCCAGATCTTATCGATAGGATTCTTACATGCAATGGGGTTTCTAAATCATATGCCATGACTGGCTGGCGCCTTGGTTATGCTGGCGGTCCAAAAGAGCTTATAAAGGCTATGGCTAAAATTCAGGGGCAAAGCACATCTAACCCGTCTTCTATATCTCAGGCGGCAGCCGTCGAGGCGCTTAATGGAGATCAATCGTTTTTAGCAGAGCGTAACAATGCATTTGCGGATCGCCGGGACATGGTGGTTGATATGATAAATGCTGCAGAAGGCCTAGAATGTTTTAAACCTGAAGGAGCCTTCTATGTTTATGCATCATGCGAAGGCGCCATAGGAAAAACAACGCCGGAGGGAATACTTATCAGGAACGATGAGGATTTTGTGACTTACCTGTTGGAGAGTAAGGGGGTTGCTGCTGTTCATGGTGCAGCATTTGGTATGTCCCCTTATTTCAGAGTATCTTATGCTACAAGCAAAGAAAATCTGAAGGAAGCATGTACTCGCATTCAGCAGGCTTGTTCTGCTCTAAATAAAATGGAAGCAGTTGCTTAGAGCACTTAACAAAATTTATGAAAACATCTTTACTCCCGCCTGAAAACAAAAGGCGGGGGGAGTTTTTTTATAATAGGAGCAAAAAAGAAAAACCGGACACTAAGGTCCGGTTAGTTGAACAGGGAGGTTTTGCGTCCTTACAAGACGCAGGATTACAAGAGAGTTGTAACCCCTAAAGCCGTATAGTCAGCTCACATTTTCAATATAACGGGATTATATGGAATTAACAAACGTGAATATTGCAGATAAGCTATGCATGTTTTGCATTGAAGTATGTATAAAATGCAATTTTTTAGTACTTTTAAAGTTTAATCAGCGCCTTGTCTTTTCCTATATGATCGAAAAGAAAATCGCGCAGAGCAATAATTCTTTGAGAATTGCGTCTTTCTTGAGGATAAACAAAAAACATATCTACACCAGGTAGATCAAGTTCGGGGTAAACAACCTCAAGCGAATCATCATTATTAACAATATAATCAGGAAGACAGGTGATCCCGGAACCTGATTTGACAGCATTAAGGCGCGTCTGCATGGAATTAATCATCATCACATTGGGATTATTATCTATATCAACATCCAACAGATTAAAAAGCCAGTTAGGCTTCAAAAAAGGTGTAGGAGTGTTGATTGGGTGCCCGATCATAAGGTGTTTTTTAAAATCCGTAATGCGGCTTGGTCGGCCGCGCTTGTTAAGATAATCCTTTGCCGCGCAAAGAGAAAAAGTGATATTAGCCATATGCCGTTCAATTAAATCACTATTATCAACGCGTTGCAGCCGAATAGCCACATCAGCTTCACGCTTGTTCAGATCGTAAACTCTGTCGTCTAACAACATAGTTAACTGAATTTGTGGGAAGGCCTCTTTAAACTGCGCAATACAAGGAGCTAGCCAGCTAGATGCAATGAACTCAACAGTAGTCAGGCTAAGTGGTCCAGCAGCTAGCGAGCGGGTATCTTTAAGCTGCATCTCGACCTGATTAAGCTTGTCATTGACATCGCAAGCTGTTTGTAAAAGAACCTCGCCTTGTTCAGTAAGCACTAGCCCTCGTGCATGGCGATGAAACAATGGTAGTCCCAGCTCACTCTCAAGATTGGCAATCTGACGAGATATTGCTGATTGACTTAAATTAAGTATTTCTTCTGCACGCGTAAAGCTGCCAGCTTCTGCTGCTGCTTTAAAAATTTTTAACTTATCCCAGTCCATTTTTCTAAAAGCCCCCTGTTTTGTAGTTTTTATATTTTTTATGATACAGGCTTAATGCATTTTAATTTATAAATTTTTACTTTTTTTCTCCCAAAAAACGATCAGCTTCCAGCGCTGCCATGCAGCCCATAGCGGCCGCTGTTACTGCCTGACGGTATTTGTTATCAGCAACGTCTCCGGCGGCAAATACACCCGGAATATTCGTGGCAGTCGAATCGGCTTTGGTAATCAGGTAACCTTCTTTATCCGTGTCTAGCTTGCCTTTAAACATAGCTGTTTCAGGTTTATGTCCTATAGCAATGAATACACCATCTTTATCAATAATGCTAACTTCAGCGGTTTTAGTATTTTTCAGCTTTAGTCCCGTCATGCCGGTGCTATCGCCAATAATTTCCTCAACTACGGTATCCCATATGAAATTAATTTTACCATGATTCAAAACGCGTTCCTGCATGATTTTTTCAGCTCGAAGCTCATCGCGTCGGTGAATAAGAGTTACAGAGTTGCAGAAGTTCGTAAGAAACAGAGCCTCCTCAACAGCGCTGTTTCCACCACCAACAACGGCTACATCTTTCCCTTTAAAGAAAAAACCGTCGCATGTAGCACAAGCGGATACACCACGGCCTTTAAAAGTTTCTTCTGAAGGAATTCCAAGCCAGCGAGCTTTTGCTCCTGTGGAAATAATCAAGGTTTCTCCTTCGTAAACATTACCAGAATCACAAATAGCTTTAAAATGACTCCCAGAGAGATCAACATCTAGAACATAGTCATTTACAATTTTAGACCCAACATTTTCTGCTTGAAGCTTCATTTGTTCCATGAGCCATGGCCCTTGAACGGGTTCTGCAAAACCGGGGTAATTCTCAACATCTGTTGTAATCATAAGCTGCCCCCCTTGATCCATTCCTGTAACCAAAACAGGTTCAAGATTGGCGCGAGCGGCATAAATAGCGGCTGTGTAACCAGCTGGCCCTGATCCAATAATTAAAACTTTTGTTTTTTGTGTTTGAGACATTTTAGAATTACCCTAGATTATTTGTTGATTGCAGCCAACATCTTAGCCATTGAGAAAGCATAGTAAAGCTTTAAATAACAACTAAAAAATTCCGCTGCGCTTTTTTATTTCATGTGCGACCAGTTGTGCATCATCAAGCGGAGTATAATTATAAGGCTCAAACGCACCATTTGTGTTTTTGAGCCTTCGTAGTGCACCATAATTTATAAGGTGCTCATGAAGGGACGCGATCCTTTGGGAGCCACCCTCAAGATCAATCATATAAACAGGTTTTCCCGTTGTACAGCATTCGGATATCATAGATGCGCTATCAGCTGTAACCAGCAGAAAATCAGACCAAGCCAGCAATCCCAAATAAGGGTTTTCTTCTTTTTCATTCCATAAATAATTCGCATCGCTTCGTAATGAATCCTTAATAATTTTTCTGTTAGTAGCCCCGGTTCTTCTGGAGCATGTTATCATTAATGACCCGTTTATGTGCGAAAGCTTGTGCACAAGATCATTTGTGATGCGTAAGGTCATTTTGTATGCTTTGCTTGTTCCACCGACCAAAACAGCAAAACGTGGCGATGGATATTTCTCTAAAAATGAAAAATGTTTTTTGGCATCTTTCAATAGTTCAGGCGTGATTTTGTTCGGGCTGGCGTGTGTAACAATAACGTTGTCTCCACGTAAAGGATCATGTCTCGGTACCGCAACTAAATCAAAATATTTCGAAGAAACTCTGGGATCCTGTATCTGTACAGTATAAGTAGAATCGCCGCTCATCTTTTTTATGTATCTTGAGGCAGCTATGCTTTTACGGCCGCTTGCGATCAGTACATCAGGCCAAGGAGGATAAAGCGTTGGATCGAAAGTTCTTGCTTTTTCAAAGCCAATATAAGGAGAAAGGCTTTTCCAAGGCTCATTAAGAGCTATACGTTTTATTTCATAGGGAATACCCAAGGCGTTTGCGACACCAACGCACTGGTTTTCTGTGCCTGCCAACCCTTCAGTTACTATCCAGCATTTCTTGTTATCATTTAAAGTATTCATATGGCCTCTATGATATTTATTTTAGCGATTGTTAATAAATGCTTGATTATTCAGTTTGGCAACATTATACCTTCCTTCTCAAATATAGAATATGAAAAGAGTATAATTGAGTAATATCATAGTTTAAGCCATAGCAGAGTTAAAAGTATATGAGTCGTTCACGCCTTGATTTAATTGATAAAAAAATATTAAAAACACTTCAGGATAATGGTCGTATAAGCAACGTTGAACTTGCCGGGGAGGTCGGAATATCGCCACCCCCTTGCCTTCGCCGCGTACGCATCTTAACTGAAAAAGGCTATATAAAAAGCTATCATGCCGAAATTAATGCCTCTAAAATGGGATATGGTGTTTTTGTATTTGCCATGGTAACGCTAAAAAATCAGGATCAGGAGAGCATAAAGGCATTTGACGCTTATATAATAAAATTTCCCATTATCAGAGAGGCGCATCTTCTTACCGGAGAAGCAGACATTATGCTCAGAGTGGTCGCAAAAGACTGGGATTCATATCAGGAATTTCTGACAAACGACTTGTTGTCGGCACCGAATGTGGCTTCAGTGAAGTCCTTTTTATCTTTGCGTACTGGCAAAAATCTTCATGGCATTCCTATAGAGTAAATTTTCATAAACCACGCTTATAGTTTATTTTAAGGGCGTCTAAAATGGCCATTATCTATAAAATATAGCGTCTGGTCGATAACTTCATTATTGAACATCATAAAGCTGTGATTTGTTGGAATAACAACATGATCACTCATCCCCTCAATTTGAGTGCGTTTTACAGGGACAGCGCCGTCATGCTCGCCATCAAGCACCCAAAGAGATAAAGGATTAATATATTTGCTTCCCGCAATAATCCCAAGAGGGTAATTAATAGGGGAATCAATATGAGCATAATCCGTGCGGAGTTGCTGACCCGCCGGACCGAAAACAGCCTTAAAAATAGGGGATAAAAATTTTGTTTCTGAGAGCCAGTTGGCAAGCTCACTTCCTGAATTTGGTGGACCGAGCATTACGACCTCTTTTAAATTAGTAGGTTTATACTGCGCAATATAATATCTCGCAATTAATCCTCCCATAGAGTGCGTAACAAAATATAATTTTGTATCACGGCTGTAATTAGGGCTGGATAGAATCTCTTTATTAACAAAGTCGCTCAGTGCTTCTATGGACTTTTTTCGAGAAGGGTATTGAATGTTTAATGTAGAAAAACCTTTGTTTTTAAAGTGTTTTTCTATTAAACGCATATTCATTTTGCTGCGCAAAATTCCATGTAATATTACAACCAACCCCTTTGTACATGGAGCTACGTCTTTGCTCTGAGTGTTGCTCATTAGCCATCTATTCCTTTAATCCATGCATCAAGATTATCACGCGCAATATCCGTATAAACTTTTTTACGGTCTTTGCCTTTTAGCTTTTTGTGCTTGCCATTAGGTTGACGTGGGCGCAAATATTCTTCTTCCGGCGTTGGGAATAAGCCAAAATTAACATTCATTGGCTGAAAAGTTTCTTTATTTGCCCCTTCGGTAATATGATTTAACAAGGCACCTATAGCAGTTGTATTTGGTGGCACAGGATGATCCCTCTTACCAAGGATTTCATAAGCCGCAAACCGACCGGCCAACAGACCAATAGAGGCACTCTCCACATACCCCTCACAGCCGGAGATCTGTCCGGCAAAGCGTATGTGTGGATAAGTCTTTAATCGCAGATGGGAATCCAATAACTTTGGCGAATTGATAAAGCTGTTTCTGTGCATGCCGCCGAGCCTTGCAAATTCGGCATTCTCCAACCCCGGGATCATCTTGAATATGCGTTGTTGTTCACCGTACTTCATCTTGGTTTGAAACCCCACAAGATTATAAAGCGTTCCAAGCGCATTATCCTGTCGCAACTGCACCACGGCATAAGATGAACCGTTTTTGTGCGGGTTAGTAAGCCCCACAGGCTTCATCGGACCGAAACGTAAAGTTTCGATTCCACGAGAAGCCATAACTTCAATAGGCATGCAGCCTTCAAAGTATGGTGTATTCTTTTCCCACTCTTTAAAATCACCATATTCCGCATGCGTTAATTCGTGAATAAACGTCTCGTATTGTTCTTTGTCCATAGCGCAGTTTAAATAGTCTTTTCCCGTACCCGCAGGGCCGACTTTGTCATATCTTGATTGGAACCATGCTGCGCCCATATTGACACTGTCCATATATACAATAGGAGCTATAGCATCAAAGAAAGACAAAGATTCTTCTCCTGTAAGGCTTTGAATTTCTGTACTTAATGCGTCCGAGGTCAATGGCCCTGTGGCAACAATTATATGACCCCAGCCAGGATCTCTTAAAGAGGAGACTTCGCCGCGCTCTAATGTGATGTTTGGGTGAGCCTTTAATGCCTCATTAACTGAACTTGAAAAGCGCTCTCGATCAACCGCTAATGCACCTCCGGCGGGTACTGCGTGTGTATCAGCTTTTTCCATGATTACAGAAGACATTTTGCGCATTTCTTCATGAAGTAAACCAACTGCATTATATACAGCATCATCTGACCTGAATGAATTTGAGCATACAAGCTCTGCACATTTATCGGTTTGATGAGCTGCTGTGGATAAAACAGGCCTCATTTCATGAAGTATAACCTGCACGCCCATGTTAGCCGCTTGCCATGCAGCTTCACTGCCAGCCAGCCCCGCTCCAATAATGTGCAATTTTTCTTTCTTCATAACCCACGGTTTTTATCAAGAAGCAATGGGCAAGGCAAATGAAAATAAAGCGATCTGAGGGAAAGAAGCAAAAGAAAATCATTGAAGGAGCAGAAGGCTTGCATAACATTATGAAACTATGTTCAAATACTAGAAGAAAGCATCTCCTTAACAAAGGAATAAGTAATGGCAGGTTCTGTAAATGAGAGTGAGTTCTATATGTGGCGGACGCTTTTTGCTGTCGCGCATGCTGATAATGTTCTCAAAGATGAAGAAATCTCGTTTATGGCGGGAATACTGGATGATGTGCAATTTACCGATGAACAGACAGCAATTCTTAAAGATGATATTATTAATGTCAAAGATACCGCTGTGATGTTTAGCGGTATAACAGATCCGGTTGATCGTGTACAATTCTTTGAATTTGCCCGTGACCTTGTTTGGATCGATGGTGATTTTGCTTCTGAAGAGCAGAGCGTTACGATTAGCTTGTATAAACAGCATATGAAAGACACAACAGTCGACGAGCTTATTGGCAAAGTCTCTTTAGAGTTTGAAGAAGAGCCGGAATCTAGATATTCTCGTTCTGAAGGAAAAGGCGCTATAAGCATAATTGAGTCTTTTAAGAAGCGCTTTCTCGGAAAATAATCTGTTCCTTTTCAGCCCCATAATTAATTAAAAGCACTCTTGAACTATTATGAAAGCGGACTTACTCTAGGCCTCAAAATATAATTGTATCTTTAAGGAGTATAAAAACAGCGATGACCTTTGTTGTAACTGACGTATGTATTAAGTGCAAATACACTGATTGTGTAGAAGTGTGCCCCGTAGATTGCTTCTATGAAGGAGAAAATACGCTGGTAATAAACCCGGATGAGTGCATCGATTGCGGCGTATGTGAGCCTGAATGTCCCATTGAAGCCATATTATCGGATATGGATTCAGGGGCAGAGCCATGGCTGGAAATGAATAAAAAATTTTCTCAAGAATGGCCAAATATCACTGCGAAGAAAGAACCAATGCCAGAAGCTGAAGAGATGAAAGATAAAGCCAACAAATATGAAGAGCATTTTAGTTCAAAACCCGGAGAGGGCGATTAAAGAGAAAAAACGAAAAATGTCTAATGACAATACCACAGTAATGAGCAAAAAAATTAGCTCCGAAGTTCATTTTCGAGGAAAGATATATGAAAGCATTTTAGATACCATTGGTGCAACGCCATTGGTGCGGTTGTCGCGCTTTAAGGAAAAACATAATCTTTATGCAGATGTCTTGGCAAAACTCGAATATTTCAATCCCATGGCTTCGGTTAAGGACAGAGTCGGTTTGGCAATGATAGACGCTGCAGAGAAAGATGGTTTGATAACTCCGGGGAAGACAACAATTATTGAGCCCACATCAGGGAATACAGGGATAGCTTTGGCTTTTGTCTGTGCATATAAAGGTTATCGACTGGTTTTGACTATGCCGGAAAACATGTCCGTGGAACGCCGTAAAATGCTGCGATATTTAGGAGCAGAAATATCCCTAACCCCTGCCACAGAAGGCATGCAAGGCGCTATAAACCGAGCGCGCGAATTAATGAGAGAAGACAATAACAGTTTCTGCCCCGGACAATTCGAGAACGTAGCAAATCCACAAATTCACAGCATTACGACTGCAGAAGAAATATGGGCAGATACTAATGGAGACGTAGACATTTTTATTTCCGGGGTAGGTACGGGCGGAACGCTTACCGGTAATGCTAAGACTTTAAAATCATATAATCCAAAGATAACCATTGTTGCAGTTGAACCTCAAGAAAGCGCCGTCATTAGCAGCAAAAAACCAGCTCCTCATGGAATACAAGGTATTGGAGCCGGGTTTATCCCGGAAAATTTGGATACCAGCTTAATTGATGAGGTGCAGTGTGTTAGCACAAAAGATGCTATAAGTATGGCTCGTGAGATTGCAACATCAGAAGGTATACCATGCGGCATATCTTCTGGCGCCGTCCTTAATGCTGCAAAAGAAATTGGCAAACGCAAGGAAAATAATGGAAAAAAGATTGTTGTTATAATACCTTCTTTTGCGGAGCGCTATCTCTCTACCCCACTGTTTGACGATATTATTGCGTAAATGCTGCTTTTAACTTTTATCGTCAACCCCAAGCTTCCCTTGTAGAGAACTGCTGGATGTGGTGTACTCAAAGCGCAGGCGAGCATCAGGTCTGCAATATTTAAAAGCCTGCCGCGACAAAAGAGCGGCTTCATGAAATCCGGAAAGAATGAGCTTTAGTTTACCGGGATACCAATTAATGTCACCGACAGCAAAAATTCCGCGCTCTGAAGTCTCAAACTTTTCTGTATCAACCGGAACAAGGTTTTCATGTAAGTTTAGCCCAAAATCGGCTATTGGCCCCAGCTTCATAGTTAAACCAAAAAAAGGAAGCAAAGTATCACAAGTCAAGGTTTGAAGTTCCTTCTCCTTATTTTCTACAACAATGCTGCTAAGCTGGCCATTCTCGCCAATTAATTCTTTAATCTGCCCTACAACAAAATTAATTTTACCAGCATCTGCAAGATCTTGCATTTTTGAAACACTATCAGGAGCAGCCCGAAAAGCGTTTCTGCGATGAATTAATGTCAGGCTTTTAGCAAATGGTTGCAAGTTTAAGCTCCAATCCAGAGCAGAGTCGCCCCCTCCGACAATAACCAGATTTTTATCTCTGAACTTCTCAATTTGACGAACAGAGTAGAAAACAGATATTCCTTCATAGTCATCAATCTCAGGAATAGGGGGCTTCTTAGGCATAAAACTGCCACCGCCAGCCGCTATAATTATACATGTGGCATTAAAAACTGTTCCAATATCAGTGGTCAGTCGCCATGTACCATCTTCAAGCTTTTCAAGTTTTTCGGCCATTTGTTGAAAATGGAATGTAGGGTTGAATGGAGCAATTTGTTCTAATAATCGATCTGTAAGCTCTTGCCCTGTAATACTAGGATAAGCGGGGATATCATATATGGGTTTCTCAGGATATAACTCTGCACACTGGCCGCCCGGTCGATCAAGAATATCAATAAGGTGACACTCCATGTCCAGTAAGCCCATTTCAAACACAGTAAACAGACCACATGGGCCTGCGCCGATAATAACAGCATCAGTTTTTATAATGGAGGAAATATTGCTCATCTCTTTTGCCTTTGTACGTGTATTATATATCGTCATTTGTGTTAGACGTAAATCTAACAGATCATAGCCTTAAAATTCATAAAAAGTGGATTAACCGAAAAATTGATTAAATAAGTCTACGCTTTTTCAATAGCTTTTCGTACACGTGCTATCAGGTTATTATGGTCGAAGGGTTTAACAATATAATCATGAGCGCCTTTTCCCAAACATTTTGATACAGAATCTATATCATTTTTAGATGTAAGCATAATAACCGGGATATCTTTTGTTTCTTCATTTTCTTTAAGTTTGTCCAGAGCTTCATATCCATCCATTTCCGGCAATTTAATATCAAGAAGAATAAGCTGTGGCGTTTGATTTTTAATAAAAGCAAAACCTTCATTAGCATCCTTTACCAAAGCAGGCTGAAAACCATTTTTTTGTAAAACGGAATCAACAATGGCCAGCAATGTATCGTCATCATCAATAACAAGAATAGTTTGTGTTGTCATATTCTGTTCCCCTTGGAAGTAAAGCTCCACCTATAAGAAGATATAGCCTAAATAGACAAGCTTCAACATAATATTTCAGCAAATAATAGTTAAATAGTAAAATGCAAAATGTTTAAATTGTGCATTTATCTTTAAGCATATACAGGATATCAAGCGCCTCACGAGGAGAAAGTAAGTCAGGGTTTGTAGCACTGACTATTTTTTCTAATTCTGATAATGGCTGCGCAGAATCTTTGGGTACAATATCAAATAATGGCAGGTCTTTAACCATTTGTTCCGGGGTGTTGTCTTTTTTGTTGCTTGTTAAATACCCAAGAATCTCTTCTGCGCGTTTTACAACGGGAGAAGGTAAGCCAGCGAGTTGTGCAACATGAATTCCGTACGAACGATTTGCATGGCCGCAAATAACTTTGTGCATGAATATAATAGTATCGTTCCACTCTTTAATTTGTACGGTATAACAAGACAGCTTATCCAGCGACTCACTTAAAGCAGTCAATTCATGATAATGCGTAGCAAAAAGACTGCGGCATTTGTTTATGTTATGCAAATGTTCTACGCAAGCCCATGCAATAGATAAGCCATCATATGTTGCAGTACCACGCCCAATCTCATCTAGTATAACTAAAGAGCGGTTGGTGGAAAGATTCAATATGCTCGCAGTTTCTACCATCTCAACCATAAACGTCGATTGCCCACGTGCCAAATCATCCGAGGCACCAACACGGCTAAAGCATTGGTCTATAACGCCAATATGCGCCGAAGAAGCTGGGACAAAACTCCCTATTTGAGCCATGATAGCAATAAGAGCATTTTGCCGTAAAAATGTGGATTTTCCAGCCATATTAGGGCCAGTTAAAAGCCAAAGCCGTGAGTTTGGAGCAAGCGAACAGTCGTTGGGTATAAAGGTTTCGCTTTGTTCTTTAAGCACACTTTCAACAACAGGGTGACGTCCTTCGCGAATATCGAATTCCAGGCTGTTATCTACAACAGGACGCGTGTATTTCATAAGACAGGCTTGCTCTGCCAATGCTGCACTCAAGTCTATTATAGCTAATGCCTGCGCTATAAAATTAATTAAGCTTGATAGGCCTTTGATTTTTTCAACCAACTCATCAAATATCGCTAATTCGATAGCAACAATTTTATTTGCTGCACTTAAAATATCACGCTCTTTTTCAGCAAGCTCGGATGTTGTAAAGCGTACAGCGCTGGCCATAGTCTGTCTATGGATGAATTGTGCGCTTTCCTCGTTGCTTTTTTGTGCTTTATCAGATTCAATCATCATGGAATTCGCACGTTTTGAGGGAACCTCTATAAAGTATCCAAGTACGTTGTTGTATTTTATTTTCAGAGCATCAATATTCGTCGCTTTTCTATATTTGGATTGTAATGAAGCAATCGTTGTGCGGCTATCATCGCGCAAACTTCTCAATTCATCTAGGCGGGAGTTGTAACCACTCCGTATGAATCCCCCTTCTTTTGTGCTGATTGGCGGGGTATCCACTATCGCTTGTTTTAGTGTGTCATGAAGTTCATTAAGAGTAGGAGTTTGATGCATTTTGTTGAACACAGAATCAAAACTTTTAAGCTTGTTAATATTTGTTTGAAGTGTTGCACGTATAATCTCTCCATACGAAAGGCCATCACGTATCATAGATAAGTCACGAGGGTTTCCACGCCCCACGGTTAAGCGAGATAGAGCGCGCTCAATATCTGGTACTTCGCGCAGCATTAAACGAATATCTTCACGTAAATTTTGTGCATCAACAAAGCTCTCAACCCGATCCAGACGCGCATTAATTTGTTTGATGTCGGTGAGAGGCGAAGATATGCTGTAATGCAATAGGCGGGCTCCAGCCCCAGTTGCTGTGCAATCAATCGTATCAATAAGGCTGCCTTTTCTCTCGCCTGATAGGGTGCGCAGCAATTCCAGATTTTTTCGTGTAGCCGCATCTATGCTCATAAAGGAGCAGCTTTTAATTCTTTGCGGCGGAGTAAGGTATGGGGGCTTACCTTTCTGCGTATCGGAAATATAAAAAATAAGCTCATTAAGTGCGTATAATTCGTTTTTATCAAGTGGTGGAAGGCTTTCGCCAAACAACTCTTGCGTACAGAGACTTCCTTCCGGAGCGCTGTGTTGCAATAAAGTGATAATATCATTAAAAGGTTTTAGAGCTTTTTCGGCCAGTTCGAGGCTCTTTTTAGAAGAAATTATTTCTCTAGGGTCTATGCGCTCGATCGTTGCGCGCAACGTCTCCATCTCGCAATTCTGCACCATTGTTTCACCAGTTGATAGGTCGCACCATGCAACACCATATTGCCCCCCATAGCTGTGCAAAGCGCACAAATAATTATGAGCACGCACATCTAGTAGATGTTCTTCGGTTAAAGTTCCTTGTGTTACTATCCGCACAACTTCGCGTTTTACAAGTGCTTTGGACGTACTTTTTCCATCTTTTTTTGCACGGTTTTTTGCTTCTTCAGGCGTTTCGGTTTGCTCACAAATAGCAACTTTGCAACCTGTGCGTATAAGTTTTGCCAGATAAGGCTCATAAGAATGGTAAGGAACACCACACATCTCAATATCGTTACCATTGGTTTTTCCGCGTTTGGTTAGGGTGATGTCAAGAATTTGTGAAGCAATAACCGCGTCTTCGTAGAACAACTCATAAAAATCCCCCATACGGTAGAACAAGAGACAATCTGGATGTTCTTCTTTAAGAGTAAGATATTGCGCCATCATAGGCGTATGTCCAAGCGCAAGGAAGCTCTCCGCCAGACTATGAGCATTCCCATGCTCATCAGCATCTTTGGAGGAGGGACTACTTGTGTTTTGCTTTTCGGCAATAGCCATTCAAAAGCCTGCCTTTATTTTAATATTGTTTTATTTTTAAGAGCTGGTTCCTGTAGAGCCAAAACCACCTTCACCGCGTTCTTCGCTTTTTTCCAGTTCTTCTACTACTTCCCAATCAATATGAGAAAAGCGCTCAACAACCATCTGCGCAATGCGCATGCCACGCTCAATCGTAAAAGGCTCTTTACCATGGTTAATCAAAATAACCTTAACTTCTCCACGGTAGTCAGCATCAATGGTGCCAGGTGTATTTAAAACTGTAACGCCGTATTTAACAGCTAATCCTGATCGTGGACGAACTTGTGCCTCATAGCCCTTAGGAATGGCAATAGAAAGGCCTGTGGGGATAAGTGCGCGATCCCCCGGACCAAGCTCCAACGCTTCTTCTAATGCTGCTGTCAGATCTATCCCTGCGGATTGAGCTGTGGCATAGCTGGGAAGTTTAAGGCCTACAGCGTTTTCTAATGGTTTTACTTCAACTTTAATATTATTATCAAAATTAGTCATTTTTTCTATTTTTCTCGAAGTGTTCAATAATTTTTATGACCAGATGCTCAGCTATATGTTTTTTGGACATACATCCCCAAAGCTCACAATCTTCATTCGCGCGTGTAAAAAAATATATTTGATTTTCGTCTGAACCAAAAGCTTTTTCCTGACCATTCTTATCTTTACCAACTAAATTGGCCATAATCCAGTCGCAGCCCTTTTTCCTAAGTTTGGAAAGGGCGTGTTGTTCTATGTCTTTGGTTTCAGCAGCAAATCCGATAACAAGAGACGGGCGCTTATCAGGATGATTTGAGATAACTTTTAGAATATCAGGGTTTTCTGTAAGAGATAGCGTAGGGGGCAGATTTCCTGCTTCTTTTTTGATTTTGTGTTCGTGCATGCTCGTTGCACGCCAATCACTTACAGCGGCGCTACATACGCATATATCAACTGGTAGAGATTTTTCACAAGCCTCAAGCATTTCTCTGGTGCTTTCAACATGGATCATATTTGCAGCATTTAGTGATTTCAAATGCGTTGGCCCGCTTATCAGCGTTACCTGCGCTCCTGCAGCCAATAACGCTTCAGCAATAGCATATCCTTGCTTCCCGGAAGAACGATTGCCTATAAAACGTACAGGATCAATAGCTTCATAAGTTGGCCCAGCCGTAACAACGGCTTTCACACCCTTTAACGGACCGCTTAAAAAAAAATTATGTACAGCTTTTAAAAGTTCTTCTGGTTCGCTCATACGTCCCATACCAGACTCTCTACAGGCCATGTTGCCTTCAGTAGGGCCAACAAAAATTATTTCTCGTTGTCTAAGGGTCTCTACATTGTTTTTAGTGGCGCCATGCTCCCACATAATTGGGTTCATAGCAGGAGCTAGCATCACAGGTATATTCGATGCAAGAAGAAGAGTGGAGGCAAGATCATCGGCTAGGCCATGTGCCATTTTAGCCATGATGTTAGCGGTAGCTGGTGCGACGATAACAAGATCATGTTCACGGCTCAGCCTAATATGTCCCATTTCTGTTTCATCGGTTAGAGACCATAAATCTGTATAAACTTTGTTTTCTGACAATGCTGAAACACTCAGTGGAGTAACAAATCTAGCCCCACCTTGCGTAAGCACACAAGTTACTTTTGCCCCTTCTTTGCGTAAATCACGAATAAGAACCAGTGTTTTGTAAGCTGAAATGCCCCCGGAAATAATCAGAAGTATTCGTTTGCCCGTTAGCATGTTTTTATTAACCTTTTAAGTTTTTGTGTTTAGCCCAGATAGTAGAAGAAAAGCCCTGCAAAAAAACAAGGCTTTTCGTGTTCTTTGTTCCAAGGCAGGGAGACATACGTAGCAAAAAAGTAGCTAAGTCTGTTAATACCCCCTTTTTCTTCGCTCCTCATTTATTTTCTGTTCTACCTCAGACCTGACCGAAGGATCAGCCTTATCAATAGCCTCCCTTACGGAATTATCAATAGAGTCGTTAACTTTTGTCTTTGGAGCGCCCGTTACAGGGTCAATACCAGTGTTTCTCATAGAATCGTTTATAGCGCTATTAATGCTTGAATCGGTGGTGTTTTTAATTATTCTCTTGTTATACTCCATGTCTTCCTCAAACGTGGAGCGGCGATGACAGGTTCCCCAATAATAACCATCATATCCAGTATAACCTCTGCTACCACTATACTCGTTGCCATCATAGATATCTCTTCTCGTAGTATAAGCATCACGACCACGCGTAATTGTGCAATTTCTTCCTTCTTCATCACAATCGTAAGTATCATTATCCCTACCGATACGGCATCTATAGCTTATCACTCTCTCTCCCACATAACCACTTGTAAGACTAGGCCCGACTTCATCGATAGCTTTTTGGGTAGCTTGGTCAACAAGGCTATCAACGTGTAATCCCATTACATTTTTTTCAAGTTTATTTCGTATCTCTGCTTCGGCATTGTTGAGGTCTCCTGCAAGTTCGATAGTGGTTACGCTATTCAAATGGGATTCCTTATCTTCGTCAGAAATAGTCCTTTTAAATTCAAACTCATTAATGGTTGAATCAATTTGATCGATAGCCTCTTGCATGTCTTTGTCTATAGGCTCAATCATATCATACGTATCAGAAGAAACGGGATCCGTAGTTCCGGAAAGGCCATTTTCTTCATATATTATACCCAAATCGCTCCCACCTGCTGCCGGAGAGATTTGTGCGTACCCAGAACCGTCAGGTGCGGTGGTTACACTACTATATATAGCAAAAATAGCGACAAGACCTGCGACAAGTACGCTTGTCGAATATAAAATGGATCGTGTAAAATTGCTCATTATCGAGAGCCTCCCCCTAATCTTATAAATATAAAAACATTAAAAATCCCTACCAAACAGCATAATAGCATGGTAAATAGCGATGCTGTCAAATAAAAATACAGATTGACAATAAGAACGAATCGCCGCGTGTAGATTTTACTAACGAGCAAAAAATATATACTTTTGTCTCTTGATGTATGTAAACAATACACGAAGATAGGTTGTGATACTTCGAGCAAGCAAAACCTGTTTCCTTTATTCTGGACTTTACGTTTTCCAGATCGTATCAATGATAATCTATTTATAAACATTGCCTTTAAAAGGAATGACACTTAAATGAAACTCGCAAAAGCAATGCTAACCGTCGCAGGAATGACAGCACTGTCGCGCGTTGCAGGATTTGCAAGAGATATTCTAACAGCGGCTTTTTTGGGGGCGGGGCCGATAGCAGACGCATTTTTTGTTGCCCTGAAGCTCCCAAATTTCTTTCGTCGAGTAACTGCGGAAGGAGCGTTTAGTATTGTTTTTGTTCCTATGTACTCTAAAAAACGAGAAAAGGAATCCCCTGAAGTTGCGGGCAAGTTTGCTAGCAATGCTTTTATGGTGATGTTGAGCTTTCTTTCCGTGTTTACGTGTCTGGCTCTTTTGATTATGCCCCTCATTATCGCCATAATAGCACCAGGATTTTCTGATGATCCAGAGCGAAATGCCTTGGCTGTAGAGCTTACGCGTATCACATTTCCTTATTTGCCGCTTATCTCTTTAGCGGCTTTGTTAGGGGGGGTGCTTAATGCCATGGATCGTTTCGCACCGTTTGCCTTTGCTCCAGTGCTTTTTAATGTTTCTCTTATAGCGGCATTATTGCTTAGTAATAATTTTCAGACAGTGGGGCACGCTATGGCTTGGGGGTTGCCTGTAGCCGGAGTCTTGCAGTTCACCTTTCTTATTATGTGTGCGAAGAAGGCAGGATTACGCTTAACAATAGGGATGCCAAAGCTTAATACAGATATGCGCAAAGTTTTTCGCCTCATGTGGCCGGCTGTAATCGGAGCAGGGGTGGTGCATATTAACCTCTTTGCTGACGTCATTATTGCGTCTTTTCTGGATAAAGGTTCAATTTCTTATCTATACTACGCAGATCGCTTAAACCAGCTCCCACTCGGCGTGGTAGGAATAGCCGTGGGTACTGCGCTTTTACCGATGCTCTCACGTGCTATGACTAAAGAAGATAAAGGGCAGGCACGTGACTTGTTTAACCGCTCTTTAGAATACTGTCTGTTACTGGCGCTTCCTGCTTCTATTGCCCTGTTAGTGATGCCCTTAACACTAATGACAGTTTTATTTGAACGCGGTGCATTTGATGCAGCGGATAGTGCCATAAGCGCTGGAGTTCTTAGGGCTTACGCCATAGGCTTACCTTCGTATATTGCTATCAAAGTTTTCTCAACGGCGCACTGGGCGCGTGAGGACACAACAACGCCGGTGCGTATATCTGTAATAGCCACTGCGCTTAACATATTACTCAGCATCGTTCTGGTTCAATTCATTGGCGTTGCTGGCATAGCTCTTGGAACAGGATTAACTGGATGGCTGCAATTTGTGCTCCACATGCGCGCATTAAGAGATCATGATGCAGCACGATTTGATGCAAAATTCATGATAAATGCTCAAAAAATCATACTGGCGTCTTGCGTCATGGGTGTTGGAGTGTATATTTTGAACGCTGCGCTTCAGGGGGTAATTGTTGACGGCTCAATTCTGGTTCAGATAACTGCGCTTGTGGGGATAGTTGCAAGCGGCATGTTGTTATATACAGGGGCAGTTCTATCAATGAAAGTGGTGCGAGTTTCCGACCTCAAACGCTACGCAATGAAGTGATAAATAAAAACATGAAAATTATATGAAAGAGTATTGAAATGAAACGAATTTTTTCAGGCATGCAGCCAACCAGTCAACTCCATCTAGGTAACTATCTGGGAGCCCTGAAGAATTGGGTAGATTTACAAAAAGAAAACGATGCGGAGCGTCTTTTTTGTGTGGTTGATTTGCACGCTGTTACTATGCCTTATGACCACAAACAACTATCACAAGCTACCCTAGAGATAGCAGCGGCCTATATTGCGGCAGGCATTGATCCAAAAAAGTCCATACTGTTTGTTCAGTCTCATGCGCCAGAGCATTCACAGCTTATGTGGTTGCTGGCGACTATGGCTCAGATGGGAAAACTTGAGCGTATGACCCAATTTAAAGACAAGGCCGGGAAAAATACTGAGCGCGTTGGTCTGGGGCTGTTTGCCTATCCTGTGTTAATGGCTGCTGACATCTTGGCTTATAAAGCGACGCATGTTCCCGTAGGCGAAGATCAAAAACAGCATTTGGAGTTAACGCGTGATCTGGCATCAACTTTTAATACACGTTATGGGGTTGATTTTTTCCCTCAGCCAGAGCCTGTTATTGCTGGGCCTGCACCGCGGGTGATGTCTTTGCGCGATGGAACCAGCAAAATGAGCAAGTCAGCAGACTCTGATATGACCCGTATCAATTTGATTGATACCCCGGATATGATTTCTAAAAAGATCAAAAAAGCTAAAACGGATTCCGATCCCATGCCAGAGACTCTGGAAGAACTGGAGGGGCGTCCCGAAGCTATGAATCTGGTAACCATATACGCTGCCTTGGCAGGAATTCCTAAGGAGGAGGTCGTTAGGCAATATGCAGGTCAGATGTTTGGCAGCTTTAAGCCAGCTTTAATAGATGTTGCTGTCAATCACCTTGCGCCAATAACGAATCGCATGAATGAGCTATTGGAAAATAAGGATCAAATTGAGGACGCTTTACGTGAAGGAGCGGTTAAGGCTCGCAAAATATCAAGCCCGATTCTAGCCGAAGTTCAGAAAATTATGGGATTTACGAAATAGTTTTGCATATCACGCGCATATCATAAGTGTACTTATTACGTGACTATGCGTGCTAGTTATGCTAATAAATTTAAGAAGATATTTGCATTTTTTAACTAAAAATAGCACAATATTTGCAGCGTTAATTATAGCTTATTATTTCTTGGTACTTTTAGGACAGCGTAAAAATCATGTTTAGTATATCCAAATCTTTTTACACAAGGCTTGCTTTGGGAGCCTTGTTTACCGTAGGACTGGCCACGGTACTTTCATCATATGCTCAAGCTGAAAGCTTCTTTTTTGAGGATCGGGAAGAGCGTTTTACAATAACCTTTCCGGATACATGGAAACGTATCAGTAATCAAAAAGCGGATGACCGAATTACAATAGCCGCGCCAGGCACAAATGACTATGCAACATGCCGCGTCCGTGTCCGTCAGGATCGGCGCTATGTTATCTATCCTGGAAAATTCGACTCTGATGTCCAGAAAGTAGCGTATAGCAGAGATTTCTGGAATGCTTATTTAGGCGAATTTAACGACGTGGTCGTTGATACATTCAAAGACCATTCAGGGTTGGGCAGTGGTTATGCAAGTATGGCAGAAGCTACCTATGAAACTGCAGAGGGCTCTTTGGTACGTAAACGTGGGGTTATGTTCGCAACTTTGTATCATGACCGTGTTTATATTGCTGATTGCTCGGCAGAAGAAAGTGTGTACCACGAATGGCGTCCGGCATTCCTAAGTGTAGTTAAATCGCTCGATATTACGGCTGGAAACAGACATCCTAAAGCAGTAGGACACTATCGCCCATTCAACAATAAGGGTGAAGAAGTTAAAGTGCTTGGACGTAAGAAACTTGATACATATAGCTTCTAATATTTAAAGATAATATTATATCAAAA
>JAGYOK010000030.1 GCA_018399685.1 Alphaproteobacteria bacterium
AATCACATAGATCTTTGTAAATCACACTTTATGCAGAGGTCTCAAGATGATTAAAGATATCTGTGAGCTTTTTGCCCAAGAGGCACCGGAGATTATTAAAAAATTGCCCGCAGGCTTTAGTGAAAACTATAATTCTCCAACATACCTCGATTTTCTGAGGCGTTTGGCTTATGAGGCCAACGATATTCTTGATCGCGGTGATAGCTTGATAAAATATGAAGACATCCTTTTTTCTAAAGATGACTGGATTACTCTCGCTAGTGCATGGAAGAATATTGAAGATCTTTCAAGCGAAAAAATTTTCGATGTTGGAGAGCATATAGCGAAGTTAGCGGGAGCCCTTCTAAGAGTGCATGGCTTTTATGCTCTAAGAGTAAAAACATCTATCAATCAAATTCAAAAACTTGAAGCAGAACTGTGTCATTTTCGAGATGTAGTAAAACCCGACACCTTAAGTAAGGGAGACCGAGGATATGCTACGCTATACGGCTCTCTCAATGAAACAAAACCCGATCACTTAAAAGGAAAAAAAATCGATATGCGCGAATATGCGGCATGGAAATCAGAGCAAGATGAGATTGCATCATATTATAATGGAGCCTCAACTATGAACCCTGCGATGCTTGGGACTGGTGGAAAAACGCCAAAAGAAATTGATATTGAGGATGGCCTCTGGGCGTGTAGTCTTGATGCGCAACGCCATCAGGAAACTGCGCATGGGATACTGGTGCTAATTAATAAAATGCGTAAAATTGGCCTGAGTGCGCCTGATTTGGATAACCATGGAAATATCAGGCAGCTTGATTTATAGTAAAAAATTATTGCCGCTTTCGTCTTAACAGTACATAAATTGCACCATCTCCGCCATGATTGGGGCGGGCGGGCTGTATATCAAGAATATAGCGGCTTAGCGGGGATGAATTCAACCAATATGGAGTTTTTTGTTTTAAAACTCCGACATATTCCGAGCACTCAAGCAAGCTTGGGTCGCCATAGCGCGGCAAGCCTTTTCCTGTGATAATCAGAATACAGCGCTTGCCGGCAGCCTGAGCCGCAGGAATAAACTCCATTAATGCATCATAGGCTTCGTTTTGTGTTTTGCCATGTAGGTCAAGGCGTCCGTCTATCGGCATTTTCCCGCGCTTTAAACGCTGTTGGGTTCGGTGGTCTATGCCAGCCGGAGTTTCAGGATTGTTATCCTTTAAAGACCCGGCTGATATTTTTGGATCAAATAGTACCTTTTCCGCAGTATCTAAAGCTGTCTTAGTTTTGTTTTGTTTATCAGAATTTTTTTCCTTTCCCGCCCTTTCCTTACTCTGATGCACTGCGTTCTTGTCTTTTAAGGGTGTGACATCCCTGGTCACATTTTCCCAAAGATCCCTGTCTTGTTTTTTATCCTGCTTTGTTTTATCTTTCACTTTGGCTCGCCTTGGTTATGGTTAGTCACTGACAAAACTAACTAACCCGGTCATTTGGTAATAAATAGCATGTTTCATGGTCTACTGAACAAAAAAATACAAATTCATAAACTCGCGGTTATTTATCTACTTATATTAAGCTTTGCTTTTATTATTAGTGGAACTCCGGCATGGGCGCAGTCCAAAGAATATTTTGATACCAAGGTTTCTGCAGAAGAACGAGCAATTTTTGCTTTTTTCAGAGCAGCTAATGTTGTACCCGATTTTGAATACTGGATTACATCTTCCGCGGAATATGAGGCTCTTGGATCTGATAAACAAAAACAGGATTATCTGGTCAAGGAAATGATGCGGTTGGGACATGGTTACGGTCAGTACGACGCTGATACAGATGTGCTGGAGATTAAAGCGCCTATAGTTGTTAAATACCACGCCCCTAAAAAAGAGGGTGAAAAGCCGGTTTTAAAATTCCGTTTCTTTGATTTAGATGATTCTAATATCCCCACTTTTGATTTTCCTTTTGGTTTTGATACAGTTTCTCTTGTTATTGATAATATTAATGCTTTTTCCAGCATTACCCTTTCGCCGGAGCAGGATCAGGCCATTCGTGCGAAAATTCCATATGATGATGACGAATTTGATGCCAACCTGATTGTTCACACTCGTGTTTTCAAGGCGGATTACGACAATCCCGTTAAAAATGCAGAGGATGGAAAAAGGTGGCTTATGGCGGGTAAAATTGCCTACGTAGAATGTGAGGTTGATTCTTTTTATGCGCAGCAAAAAAACACTCTGTGGGACTCTGTCGCACCATGGTATGAAAAGCAGTTTCGTTTAAAAAATATGCCTGAAGAGGAGAAATATCCTCACCCTTACGACTTATATAAATAGCGTTTTTGGTAATTTCAAAAAAAACACCTTCGTTGATTTTTTTATCAGGCTATGATAGAGTTATCCACATATGCAGCTATTAGTGAGCAGTAAGGAAGATGTTTTCAGATATCCAAAACATCGGTTCTGCGTTAGAGCCTCTTAAAGCCGAGGCGGTTGACTCACGTCTGAATAAAAAAAATCAGGAACATGGCGAAGGGAAGAAAAGTCGGGGAAAAAGCGACGATAATGCCCATAGCAACCAAGTTCCCGCGCATGATGCGAGTGGCACGGATAGTGCAGAAAAATCTCCGGTTACAGAAGCTAAAGAGGATGTTAATGTAAATCGCTTTTCCGTGGACTCCCTGATCTTTTATTTAGAAGATTTTCTGGAAGAACATATTGTTTCCCAAACCCCTAATAAAAGTGACGCTGCCGATTTTTCAGATGTCACACAAGAAGACAGCACCCCGCATACGTCCATAATGGCTCCGTGGTTACGTAGTAAGCATACAAACTCAAATCAAAGAAAAATGATATCTTCTGCCGTAGAAGGGTCTGAAGATCCGCGCAATGTAGTAGTGCCTCGTTACGCCGCCCATGCTTATGCTCACCGCGCTTTATCAAATGAAATCAGCGCCGGTGCGCGCAATAAGGTTAGGCGCCACATCACCTATGATCCAAAAACGGGCACTTCATCCTCGAGCGAGCATGATCCAAAAATTGGTGATATCTATAATCTCATTAGTGATTTGCGTACGATGAAAGCAAACGGGGCAACTCACCTTGATGTTAAGGACGATGCCGCTCTGGTTGAGGGAATCGGCGCAGCGATCCGAAGGATGGATTGTTTTAGCTAGAGCTATCACCCCTATTTTACAGACCCCAGATAATAGCCCTCTTCGTCTTTCTTGATAATAACCGGAGATGACGGGTCTGGCTCTATTTTGCGGCGTAAGCGATAAATATGTGTTTCAGGTGTGTGTGTTTCGGTATCTCTGGCATAGCCCCACACAGCCTCCAGCAATTCCTCTCGCGGAATTTTTCGCTTTGGGTTGTCATACAGATATTGAATAATTTCGACCTCTTTTTCTGTAAGCAAAATATCTTTATCTTTTTTCTTCTGAGTGGCTGGCGTGAATTTTGCTAAATTAACATTCAAAATGCCGTACCCCAGATCCAGTTTCGCCAAGCCTTGCCTTTGGTAGCTTTCGCCCAGCATTTGAACCTGATCTAACAAGGCGCCTATCCTTACCGGAAGCGCAAAGCGTGCTTCCTGACCATCGCAGCAGATAATTACTTCGCTTTTTTTATGCCCTTCAAACGCGCACAAATCTGCCAGCCCCTCGCGCTGGAGCATTGGCTCCAGATCGTTCCGCACGATACTATTGGCATAGACCGTAATAATCGGATTACTTTGATGTATAGGGCTGTTTGACATTGTTCTATTTTTAATATGTAGCCTGCGGGTTAAAGCTGCTTAATTTTATAATGGCACTATAATGGCATATTTTTTGCAGATCTTTCAAAGCGAAATGTTTTATGGAACCGGAAAAGTGCATGGAAGTAGTTAATTCTCTGAATTTGTTGAATTATGCACCAAAGCATCAACCCCAAGATAAGGGGGTGGATGGCTATTCCATGGCAAAGTTGCAGCGCACAGCCGGACACATACCATCATATGACAGCTTTTGGAGCCTATCTTCTGCCAAAACTGAAATCATGCCGCAGGATAAAGCCTTTGAAAAGCTGGTGAAAGAGCAGATTAACCCCCAGGATAACAGCTATAACCTGACAATGGATGATAGTAAAATTGAAAAAGGGATGGCTCGCGAGAGCGCTGATCGCTTTAATCTTTTTGATTTTCTGGACATGATTAATCCCCTGCAACACATACCCGTTGTTAATTACATATACCGTCATATGACCGGTGATGAAATCAAACCAATCAGCGCGATTATAGGAGGAGCAGTCTTTGCCGGACCGGCAGGAGCGGCCTCCGGGCTTGTCTCATCTGTAGTTGAGCATGGTACAGGAAGCAGCCTGCCTGAAGCTGTGCTTTCCATGGCCTCGGGAGAGCGAAAGACTGGCAGATTTTCTGCTTACGAAAAAGTTTCTGCGCTTGACGATGCGCCTTTCGTAAATGGTGTAAATTACGATTATAATAGCTGATATTGGTAGCGTTGTTTTTTATGAAAAAGAAATTTGCCTTTTTTTACAGGGGTAGTGTAAGCTCCTCTTTCAAAATTTAAAACCTATATAGGGATAAGCCTTATGACAAAAACAATGGATTTTGCCAAAGCCTCGAAAACTAACCAGAGCAATGAGAGCATACAAGCCGTAATTGATGACCTAGTTTATAATAAGCTCGATGGTGTTTTAAACAAGCGTGTTGATTGGGTGATATGGCTGAAAGAATATGTTCCACTGGCTGATATCGCGAGAGAAGAAAGCGCGATTGATATCCACGGCCAACTGGTTTCAGAAAAGCTGAAAACCGCGCACGGATATGTCAGGGGTTATGATTACATAAAGTGCGAAAATCAGAGTGATTTGCCCCCGAAGGCTTTTGCCGATACGGCTCTTGTAAGAACTGTTGAGGCATTAAGCAATAGAGCGCCCGTGCATCAACGCAGCATCATGCCTTGCATTGAGGAATTTATTGGGGCAAGCCGTGAACGTGGCGAACTTATGCGTCTGGATTTATAGGATCGAAACTTAGGGTCAGGGCTAAATATGCTTTATAACAAACTAGGCCGCACCGGAATTGAAGTAAGTACCATTTGCCTTGGCACTATGACTTGGGGGCTGCAAAACACCCTTGAAGAAGGGCACGAGCAAATGGATTATGCGCTGGAGCAGGGCATAAATTTCTTTGATACCGCAGAGATGTACGCCGTTCCGCCTTCGGCTGAAACCTACGGCAAGACTGAAACGATCATCGGGGAGTGGTTTGCCCGCAGCAAAAAGCGCAATGAGATTATACTGGCCTCGAAAGTTGCCGGAGCCGGAGTGCCGTGGGTTCGCGGCGGTAAAAATAAAATTGATCGCAAGAATATCTTTGAAGCAGTTGAAGACTCCTTGCGGCGATTACAGACCGATTATATTGATCTGTACCAGCTTCACTGGCCAAATCGGGAGTTTTATCACTTCAGTAATCACTGGGGGTATCGTGCAAGATTCTCTGCTCAAAAGCAGGAAGAGAACTTTCTTGAAGTGTTGGAAACGCTTGGTGAGCTGGTGAAAGCTGGGAAAATCCGATATGCGGGTCTATCTAATGAAACCGCATGGGGCATGATGAAATATCTGCAGCTAGCCGAGAAACATGCTCTACCGCGCATGGTTTCCATCCAAAATGAATACTCGCTGCTCTGCCGTTTGTTTGAGCCTGATTTGCAGGAAATCGCACTGGCCGAAGACATTGGATTGCTGGCCTATTCACCACTTGGCGGGGGCATCATTAGTGGGAAATATCTAGGCGGAGCGCGGCCTACAGGGACGCGATGGGCGATTGATGGGCGCAAGCCCCAGCGCGATACTCAAGCGGCTCAAGATGCTGTACGCGCTTATATGGAGATAGCCAAAAAGTATGGGCTGGATGTATGCCAGATGGCTCTGGCCTTTGTGAACGCGCAACCCTTTGTGACAGCCAATATCATTGGCGCTACCTCTATGGAGCAGCTCAAAAACAACATCGCCTCGATTGATGTTACGCTGTCGAAAGAATGCCTCGCCGATATAGCAGCGCTACGCAAAAAATACCCGATGGCCTATTAAATCACGATATTTTGTTTACCAATCGTCATCTTTTATGGATTTTTGTTGACCGATCGTCACCTTGTTTTCACGAAACGTTAACCAATCGACAACCTTTTTGTAATTTTGTTGACCAATAGTTAGCCCTTTGAGACGCGTTGTTGACTTATCGTCAACCCGCTGAAAAGCCGAACAGGCCAATAATCTATTATACTAAACTAATTATTGAACAAATGATAGGAATTTCTTCCCTTTTCTTGAATTTTGTGATAGCATCCTTCTCGAGGGCAAAGATATACCCTCCGATAGAAAAGGGGCTAAATGGGGTATATGTATATAGGATATATATATACTTTGTTTGGGGGGTTATTTTTCACCTAAAATACAGGTGGTTCACTGGTTCAATAATGTCATTCTGAAGCGTAGCTGAAGAATCTCTGGCTAACCGTTACTTGAGATCCTTCACTTGCGTTCAGGATGATAAAGGGGGGTGACATCGGAAAGGGGTCGGAGAGATTATTGAGTGATTTAGGGCGCTGGTTAACCTAAGACAAAAAATAAATAATACATAAACCGGCAATGATTATTCCCCATAAAATCTTCGGCGAAATTTTTCTCTCTAATAGGTTCTTGAAAAAGTTACGTTTGTCTTGTGAAATGTTAATATTGATATTTGTAGAAGAGCTATTGCCGTCACTTTCCCACGCAGGTTTAAAATCACCGAGTACATAGAAATTTGCCTTTTTTAATACGGGCTTGATTCCAACACAGACTTCTTTGTATTCTGTCCTATATTGCCAGTTTTTATTTTTTCGGGGGTCAACTGTATCCGGCAAAGCTTCCAGTGTTTCCATGATCTTTTTTCTGTTTAGAACAGGACAAAATTCATTTTCTTTTATAGCAAGGTCTAGTTCGTGACGTATACGATTTTTGTCGAAATGCCAAATTCCGGATTTATCGATATGTCCATATTCAAGCCAACCACCTCCCCATTCATAAATGGGCATATTTAACTTCTTGCATCCCCATATATTTGCTTCGTAGTCTTTTTCTCCAAAACAGTATTGTTCAGGTTTATATGCTTTTTGTCTGTTTTTAAAACAGCCAAGTCCATAATAGGTGAGTTGTTTCTTGGTAGACGAATGACCATTTATGAGCATCTGAGAAGACTTCCAGCTTCCGACTAAATCATAAAGATTTATTAAGAGTTCTATCTCGGTGACAGGGATGGTGATTTTGTGTTGACGTTGTTTATCTTCACCATAGACTTGATAAGATGGTATGTTTTGACAGATTCCTAGGGCTTTTTGATAGTTGGGAGAGGAGCTGTAACCGAATGTCACTTCAGCCATCATAATCTGGTTCTCTAGAGCAGGAACTGATTTGAAGTCTTCTTCAGTAACGGAATCACCACATTGAGGACAAAAATTTGCTCCTTCTAATATTCCGGCACTGCATTTATCGCAAATGGGCATACGCTTAATCTTTCGTCGTGTTTTTTGTGATAATTACACGCATACTGCGTGTCGTATGTATACACACTACAACCCTTATAAACCACACGTTGAAGAAGGGGAAGGTGGTTTTCATTGGTGGTTATATATTCTTGTCATTCTTGCGCAGGTAGGGAATATAGGGGTTTGAGATCCTTCGGTCGCTGCGCTTTTTCAGGATGACATTTTGCCGGATGCCCGCTCGGGGGCGGGCATGACAAAAGAAAATGGGAGCATTTATTTGCCCCCATTAACATTATCGGCCTCTCTTACCTTTTTTTTCATCTTGGCTAAGCACAGAGCCTGCTAATTTTTTAGCTTCTTTTGGCGTTGCTTTTTTACCTGCCAAAACTTTTGCAGCAAGCGTTGAGGTTTTATCGGAGGATTGCTTCTTAGGCATTTCCATTCTCCTATTGTTATTTTCCCCGCTGAAAGACAGCAGAACGAAGGAAAAATTTGCAATATTCGGAAAACCTGCCTACATTATCGATATCTACAGGGATAATGTTTTCATTTTCCTAGAAGTCGTCCGCACCAACGGGCGGCTTCTTTTTTTAAGATAAAGTTAGTTCGGAATAAGACCGAGTCATTTTTTTATTTTTATTTAAATCTATGTGGATAAAGGCTTCCACGCCGAAAATGAGTCTGGAATCCAGACGCGGCAAACAATTCACAAAGTTATGCACAGATTAGCTGCTAAAACAAAACTCAATTCACTGAATTATTCACATTTGCTTTCGGCAGCAGCACCCAGTACCGCCCTTTCGCGTTCATAACGCCTGCCATGGCTTCGGCTTTCTCGCCATGACCCCAGAAGACGTCGCCGCGAACGGGGCCGGTAATCGCGCCTCCGGTGTCTTGGGCAATCATCATGCGGTTCATAGCAGGAAGGCGCTCGCGCAGGACTGTTCCTCCATCTTCCCTGTCAATCCCGAATTGCTCTTGCGTAGAGAGCCATACAGGCGTGCCGTAGGATATTAGCGTGCGATCTACCGCCAAAGAGCGCAGAGGCGTTAGCGCGGTTCCTTCGGCTCCCAGCGGGGCGCGGCCTTCTATCTCCCGAAAGAAAACATAGGATCTATTGGTGTTCATTATTTCATCGGCCTGATCGGGATGCGCTGCCAGCCATTTACGTATGGATTGCATGGAGACTTCTTCTTTGACCATTTCCTCGCGTTTCACCAGCTCGCGGCCTATCGCGTAATATGGGTGTCCGTTCTGGCCGTCATAGCCGATGCGAGTGAGGGAGCCATCATCCATCTCGACAAGGCCGGAGCCTTGAATCTGGACAAAAAATGCGTCTACCGCGTCATCTACCCAGAGCAATATATTGCTTTCATCTTTATGCGGCCAGTCGCCATTTACGATCTCTTCACGCGGTTCATAAGGCTTTAGCAGCCCGCCCTGAACCCGTCCGGCGATGCGCGTGCCTTTCAGATCTTCGCGAAATTCGCCGAGATTAACCATCACCAGATCGGCGGGGCGTTTATGCAGCGGGATGTTGTAAAGCTTTGACTTTTGGCGGGAGCCGCGCAGCGAGGCCTCATAATAACCGGTGAATGTGCCCAGCGGTTCATCATCCGCGCTGACCTGATAGGGGGTGAAATTAGCCTCAAAAAACGCCTTAATCTGTGATGGGTCTTTGATGCGGGCGAATTTTTTACAAACGTTGCGCCAGTCTCCATAAGTTCCGGCTTGCTGGTGATTTTTGCCCATAACGCCGAAAGGCTCGCTCTCATCGCGCTTCATGATACGCAGGCAAGAGCGGGCGAAACCTTGTGCAAAATCTTCGAAATTATCGCTCCCCCATTCAGGGAGGTCGTTAAAGCTTGCGGGGGTGAGGATAAGCTCTGGAGGCTTTTGTTCCTCCGGCGGGCTTTGCGCAGGCTCTTCGGCCTGATCGCAGGCTGCCAAACAAATCATAAATGCAAAACATAATATAAAACGCATGATTTACGTTTTAGCATGAAATAATAAAAATACCAGCAACGATAAATGTGCTGGTTTTATTATATAAATTATATAACCAGATCTTCGGGTTCGATTGTCATTGAAGGTTTTCTATCAAAAGCCGCGCCATCCTGAGCTCTTATAGAATGTTTGATCGTTGTTTTCCTGAAGATTTCTTCGACAAAGTGGCCGTTACTGAAATCTTCGGGTTTGTTTTTTGGGTCTACAATTTCATTGAAATTTTTCTTCAGAGCGGCCTTTGCCTCTCCCTTTATTGCATACTCGTCATCGGCTGCGAATTTCTCAAATATTTGTAAGAGCTGTTCGCTTGTGAAATCTTCGTAATGCACGGTTCTTGAGATTTGATCGCGCATTTTTGGCACGGCATCGAGGAAAGCTTCCATGCCTTTTGGGGAGCCGGATGCGACCAGAACACACCCTTGCGGGTTTTTCTCAATAGAATCGCTTAGTGCTTTAATGGCGTTTATTCCAGCGCTATCCTGATTTTCCTGATCTGTTGCCAGCAGATGTGCTTTATCGAGATATAAAATGCCGCCCTGTGCTTTATCAATTTTTGCCTGGGTCACCATTTCTATAAGTGCTGAATTTTTAAGAATCAGGCTGGAGGCGTCAACCTCGACCACGTGTCCGCTTTCAAGAAGACCCGCCGCTTGATAGATTTTGCCAAGATGAATAACCGATGTTCTTTTTCCCGTCCCGTTATTGCCGGTAATAATCATATGCTGTAATGCAGTGTTGACCGGCGCGGGGCTTGTGTCTGATTTTGCATTATTTGCAATTTCTTCAGCCACCTTTTTAATACCATCCAAGCCGACCATTTCCCTTAAAGGGCGCAAAGCTCTCTCAAGAAGTACGTCTAGTTCTGTGGCGTCTGGTTTATTCGTAGTCATATCGATAATTGCTATACTTAAAATATATTTTCCACAATCAGGTTATTATGAAAACAAGGTATCATATATTTTAAAAAAACCAATTACCAGAAAAAAATCTTTTCTATAACCTGTGATAGAAAAATATACCTCAAGTGACATGCGCGCAGCTATAGGGCTATCGCCCTTTATATAGCCCTGAAAATATCAGCTTTTTATAATGTAATGTCAGTGCGTATTGGGGATAGTTTCGTTGTCTTCAGTTTCATCCTCGCGGGTTTCGACAACAACCCAACGTGGATCCCTTGACTTGAGGTCGCGGAAGAACGTCCACACATCACGCATTTGTATGACTTTATCAGGATGCCCCTGAATAATATTTTCGTCCTTGTCTTTAACATGCATAATTTCTTCGGCCAAGAAACGCACAGTTATAAAGGCGCGGCTTTCTTCGAGGCGTGCCTCGACAATGCTGGATTTCTTGATAGATTGGATCTCGGCTTGCATTGCCTCGCCTTTTTCCTCCCGCTCGGTAATCGCCTTATCAAAGGTTTCGTATACTTGCGGGCTTAAAAGATCGGCCAATGTCTCACGATCGCCCTCGGCGAAAGATTCAACTACATAGACAAAAACATCCTGCGTGGCTTGCAAAAATCCCTCAACATCAAAGCTTTTGTCTACTCTGGCTATCTCAAACAGAATATCGCGCGCCTGAGGGTTTTCTATCGCCATGTTACCCTTATTTTCCTCAAGAAGCTTTTCTATGGCCGATAGCTGATCGGCCATGCCTTCGACCTCTGGAGCGCCTATAGTGATAATCTTGCCTTCTTCGTTCAATTCCAGTCTGGCAACGGGCGTGTATGGATCATCATCAGAGCGTGTGCCCAAGATGCTTCGAAGCCAAAAAACCAGCGCGGCAGCGATAAGAGCGTATACCATTAATTCTGCAGTCACTTGAGCCTATCCTTGTGGTTGTGAGTTTTCCTGTTATCCTGCTTAAGGGAAAATCTTACAGGGTATAAATGTATTTTACCACCGTTTTTAATGTGGTAATCCTGAAGACCTTAAGACAATCACCATTAGATCAGGAGCTTGCTTGTGCCATTTTTTTTGATTTTTATAATAATTCCTCTGGCGGAAATCATCGTGTTCATGGGGGTAAGCGATGTGATCGGCCTTGGAACAGCGCTAATCATGGCTTTGCTGACGGCCATTTTAGGCGGACTGATTGTGCGTTATCAGGGAACCAAAACACTGGCGGCAGCGCAAAGCTCTTTACGACGAGGCATCCTGCCCTCAAAAGAGCTTTTTGACGGGCTTTGTCTGATAGCTGCTGGAGCTACGCTTATCACGCCGGGGTTTATAACTGATGCGCTGGGATTCATTTTGCTGGTTCCGCCTTTGCGGGAATTGCTGCGCCAGAAGCTATTAAATTCTGGCAAGTTTGAAATCTCCGGATTTGATGCCAGACATGAGCATGTTGATATAAGAGGATTTGGAAGCACTCACCATGAACAATATACAGATCCCCGTGGCTCACAAGGGGCGGGCATTATAGACGCAGAGTACGAAACCGTTGATGAGAGTAAAAGCAAAGATAAGGATGCTTGAGAACGTAAGGCGTTTCGTGCTAAGCAAAAGACATATAAAAACAAATTAAATTATTAGGAATTACAAATCATGGCAGACACCACCGACGATACAAAAAACCCTCAAGCAGAAAATCCTGATGCTGCCCACACGCTCCCCATTACTATCCATAGACAATATATAAGGGATTTATCATTTGAGAGCCCTTCGGCGCCGGAATCCCTCAAGCTTATGGAAGCTCCTGAGATGGAAGTTAGTATCGATGTGCAGGCGCGGAAAATCGAGGACAAGGATATTCCTTCCTTGTATGAGGTGGTTTTGCTTACCCGCGTTACAACAGTGCTTAATGGTATGCCTGTATTCATGGCAGAGCTTGAATATGCAACGCTTGCTTCTATCGGCGAAGAGGTTCCCGAAGACCAGCACCATCCGATTTTGTTCATCGAGATACCGCGCGTTGCATTCCCATATGCCAGCCAGATTATTACTAATTCTTGCATGAATGGCGGGTTTCCGCCGATATATCTAAAACCGGTTGATTTTTATTCATTATATATGACCCGTAATAAGGATATGTTGCAGGAATCATCGCAATCATCCGAAACTAAAAGCAGCTAGGGTCAGAACCTGCAAGGTGAATAAAGATGCCCTACTCCGATAAGACAAAGCGACCGGGGCCTAAAGAGTTCTATCTGCATCTGGTGTCAGATGCCAGCGGAGAGACGCTCCTTGGAATATCTCATGCAGTACTTGCGCAATTCGCGGGGATCAAGGTACACCAGCAATTTTGGCCGCTTATTCGCTCGGATGCCCAGCTAGAGCGGGTTATTGAACAGATTGTCAAAAAGCCGGGGCCAGTGATCTATACACTTATGTCCGACAAGATGCGTAATCGCATTGTTGATGTGTGTGAAGAGTTGGAAGTACCAAGCATTCCGATTCTTGCGCCGATTATTAACAGCCTGTCTTCTTATCTGGGCATTCCAGCCGCGGGGGTTCCGGGGCTGCAACATGCGCTGGATCAGGAGTATTTCAAGCGCGTCGAGGCTATGGAATTTGCCATGCGTTATGATGACGGGCAATCCCTTGACGGGCTTAAAACAGCCAAAGTGATACTGGTTGGCGTTTCCCGAACTTCGAAAACTCCGACCAGCATATATCTTGCCCGAAGCGGCGTGCGGACGGCCAATGTTCCTTTAGTGCCCAATGTTCCGGTTCCCGAAGAATATCTAACTTTGGAAAAGCCGCTTTATATCGGCTTGACAGCCTCTCCACAGCATCTGTGCTCATTGCGCCATAACCGCATTAAGGCGGGAGAGCGCCATGCCATGATAGTCAATCAAAATGCCTATATTGATGAAGATGCGGTGAAAGAAGAAGTGCGAGCTGCGCGCCGCATATTTACCGATCATGGCTGGCCTGTCATTGACGTAACCAAACGTTCGATCGAGGAAACGGCAGCCGAGATATTATCCTTGCTGCAAACGCGCCGCGAAGAAAAAAAGGATAGCAAAGCAGCATTGAAAGAGGAGGAAGGCTTATGAGTCCTCCGCTTGTTATTCTGGCTTCTGGTAGCTTTGCCCGCCAATCCATGCTGCGGAATGTCGGCCTTAAATTTGAGGTCGTTCCAGCCGATATTGACGAGCATATATTGATGGAAGAGCTGAAGAGCAAGAAATCCAGCATTGCCGATATCACTGAACAGCTTGCCAAAGCCAAGGCACAGCATGTGGCCGCCCTTCATCCGAATTCTCTGGTCATTGGCTCGGATCAAACTCTGGAGTTTGAAGGGCAGATTTTATCAAAATCCCCGACACGCGATAAGGGTATGAAAACTCTGCGCTCTTTGGCTGGTAAAACCCACCGGTTATATTCTTCTGTGTGCGTGGTACAGGATCAAAAAACCCTCTTTAAGCATACGGATTATGCCGACTTAACAATGCATGATTTTGATGATGGGTTTTTAAAGAGCTATGCCGCGCGGGATTCGGATGCGCTTACCTCCTGCGTTGGCGGATATAAAATCGAGGGCGCGGGAGCGTGGCTGTTTGAGCAAGTAAAAGGGGATTATTACACAATCATGGGAATGCCACTTTTACCACTACTGACATTTTTGCGCACTGCGTGTAAGATATTGCCATGAATAAGGATTTCATAAAAACCGCCGTCATCGGGCATCCTATAGCTCATAGCAAGTCCCCGCTTATCCATTCGCATTGGCTGCGCGAGCATGGGCTTAAAGGCTCTTATGAAGCGATAGACATCGAGGCTGACGCGCTGGCCGAGAGCGTTCGAGCCTTGGTAGATCGAGGATATAGCGGCTTTAATGTTACCCTGCCCCATAAAATTGCGATTATGGCCTTGTGTAATGAGGTTGATGAGCGTGCAAAAGCTATTGGCGCGGTTAATACTGTGAGCATTCGTGATGGCAAGCTTTATGGCACGAACACCGATGCGTTCGGGTTTGCGCAAAATGTTCTTTGTGCCGGTCTGGATGGGTGGTCATTTGAAGATGGGGCAGCCGTGGTGCTGGGCGCCGGAGGGGCTGCCAGAGCGGTCATTTATGCCTTGCTGGAGGAGGGCGCTCCCTCGGTTATCCTGATAAACCGTACGCGCGAAAAAGCCGAAGAGCTGACACAAATGGATAAAAAAATCATGGTCGAGGATTGGGCAAAGCGCGATGATGCGCTTAAAGGGGCTAATCTTATCGTAAACACTACCTCACTTGGTATGGAAGGCAAGCCGCCTTTGGAGATTGATTTATCTTTGGCTCCATCACATGCGCTGGTGACAGATATCGTCTATGCCCCGCTTTATACAGATTTGTTGCAACAAGCGAAAAAGCGCGGTTTACGTGTTGTTACGGGCGCAGGTATGCTTTTGCATCAGGCGCGAGCGGGTTTTGCGCTTTGGAACGGCGTTATGCCGGAAGTTACACCGGAGCTGGAAGAAAGGTTACTGGAAGCATGAAACCAATTATCCTGGGGCTCACCGGCTCTATTGCTATGGGCAAATCCACTATCGGCGCAATGCTTGTGAATATGGGCATTCCGGTGCATGATGCAGATAATTGCGTGCACAGGTTATTAGGTGCTGACAGCCCGGCGCGACCGGATATCGCCGCGGCATTTCCCTATTATGAATTCCCAGAGCTTTACGAGAAAAAGACCAAAGCCATGGATCGCGCAAAGCTTGGCAGGCTGGTTTTTGCCAGCGATGAACTGCGCGAGCGGCTTGAGGGCATTTTACACCCACTTGTGCAGCAGGATCAGCAGGAATTTATCTCTAAACAAACCAAACTTGGCCGCCCTGTCGTTTGTCTGGATATCCCTTTGCTTTTCGAGATCGGCGCAGAAAAAAGTGTTGATTACACGCTGGTGGCCAGCGCGCCTTTGGCCATGCAACAAGAGCGTGCCTTGGCGCGCCCGAATATGGATGAGCAAAAGCTGGAAGCCATACTCAGGCGGCAGATGCCTGATGCCGAAAAGTGCAAGCGCGCAGATTATGTGATTAAAACGGGTTTGAGCCGCGCACACTCCATGAAGCTCCTAAAAGAAGCCCTATTTGATATCCGGATTAAATCTGGCCTATGCCCGAACCTTGAGGCTACGGACATAGAAGAAAAAGGGATCAGCAGTGAGGGTAAGCCGGATCTTGGTTCTTCACAAATTCACCAAACGATCAAAGTGGTCGATGATCTTCTCATAAAGTAAATCGCCCTCGATTTGATCTTCTACGCCTTTATCTATATTCGGGTTGTCGTTGATTTCTATAACAAAAACACCGCGTTCGTTTTCTTTTAAATCAACGCCGTAAAGGCCGTCGCCCATGGCTCTTGCAGCTTTAAGGGCTGTGTCGAGTACGGCTTTTGGTACATCCTCGATTTTTAATGTCTGGTGGTATCCAACTTTTTTGCGGCGGGTTTTTGCGCTGTGGTTATAGATTTGCCAGTGCCCTTCCGCCATATAGTAGCGGCAGGCAAATAGCGGCTTTCCGCCTAAAACCCCGATACGCCAGTCAAAGTCCGAATGCATGAATTCCTGCATTAAAAGCACATCACTGCGTTTAAACAGATTTTTTGCTGCGGCCTTATATTCTTCCTCACCATCTACTTTCACCACTCCTTTTGAAAAAGAGCCGTCCGGCACTTTAAGGACAAATGGCCCGTGGCCGTTCCAGTCAATGGTTTTCCAGCTTTTATTGTCGATTAATATCGTTTCGGGCACAGCTATGTTATGCGAGCGCATCAGCTCGTAAAGAAAAACCTTGTTCGAGCAACGCGCGATCGAAGCTGTGTCGTCTATGGCTGGAATGCCTTCGCTCTCCGCTTTATACGCAAAACGGTAGGTGTGGTGATCTATGGCGGTTGTTTCACGAATGAACAGCGCGTCGTATTCAAGAAGGCTGGACATATCGTCTTTTGTTATCAGCTCGGCATAAACATTCTTCTTTTTAGCTACACGCAAAATACTGCTCAGTGCGGCTTTGTCTGATGGAGGGAAAACCTCTTTGGGGTTATACAAAACGCCAAGCCAGAACTTTTCCTGTGATTTCTTGCGCGCAGATCGCCAGACTTTCCCCGTATAAGCCTGTAGCGCCTGTTCAAATATTTCCTGTTTTTGTTGCGGCAGGTTTTTAAGCGCGAGCGGCTCGACGTCGCCGATTACCCATTGATCCCCATTATGCTTTAGCTCGACCGAGAGCAGGGGGAAACGCAATTCATCAAAGATCTTGCGAGAAAGAAACTCCAGCTTTTCATCTTCGCTGCGTCCGAATATAAACAAGAAGGTTTCGGCAATTTGCGTTCCCAACTGCTCCTTGTATTGTTTGGCGAGAAGAGTATCCAGCTCCGCCTTTAAGTCATGGGAAAGGCGTTTCCACTTCAAGGTGATAATGTTGTTTGTGGATGGCATGCACCTCTGGGCGCGGGCTTCAGCCATAAGCGAGCAATAATATCCTTTGCTCATATACTCATAGCTATGGCATAGGTTGATAACCTTTATCAGCTTATCCTTTGTAAAATCATAGCCAGTTACTTTACCGGCCAGACCGGCATGGAAAATATAATCCTGAGGTGACATAACCATGACCGTGTTATCTACAACCGGAATTCGTTGCGGTACTTCTGTAATAATAATGTGCTTTATTGTCATCGGGTTTTGCCTTTTAAACCTATATGTTTTTTGTATTTAAGCGCCGCGCTGCCGTCGGCGTAATAGTTCGAAATTTCGTAAGCCATTTTATAGCCTTCGGACTCACATAATTTTTGCATTGAGATGTTGCTTTTATGAGTCTCCAGCGTGATTTTATCTATACCGATTTCATTGCAAAAAGCTTCAAAGCTTTGCATGATAAAGCGCCCTGCACCGTGGCTTTGGTGCTTTGGTGACAGGCCAATAGAATAGAGCCTGGCCACGTTGCTGTTGGAGCGAAACAACAAAAGCGCGTAACCAATGATTTGCTTTTTATCCCTTGCTATCAGCGTAGCGGCGTTGGCGCGGGTCAGAAAATATGTGAATTTCTTTTGGTCGAGAACATCATTGCCATAGGTCTTGGCTGGAAATATTTCACGCTCTAAAAGCGCCAGATTTTCGGCATTTTCTGTCGTGGCCGCACTTATCGTATAGCTATCGCGGCGATAAAAGGGGAGGCCGGAGTAAACACCCAACCGCGTTCTCACAGATATGACAGGCGGCTCATCCGCACCCATCTTTGCCTCTAGTAATGTAAAGCCTTACAACTATTCGTAATGGCTGTTTCTTTCGCGCATCATAATACTTTTTTAAAAAGCCGACTATCATTAATAATCGGCTTTATAGAATTTTTTATGTAGTGGATTGTCACTCGCAAGCCTAGGCGGCGCGGTTGCCTTTATGGCCGCCATTTTTGCTGCTTTTAAAGCCTGATTTTCTTGCCGGTAAATTGCCGTCGGCTCTACCAGTGAACGATCCTGCTGTACCGCCGGAGAATTTACGCTTGCCCTTGTAACCGCCATTTGCGCTTTTGCCGTTCGCGTGGCTTTTACCTTCAGAAGCCCTGCCCTCGGCGTTACCGCCTCTTGAGGTTTGTGACCATGAATTTTTATCTTCGGCAAAATTTCTGCTGCGGCTTGTTGACTTTTTATGCACTGGCTTGCCTTCAAAGCTTTGGTCTTCGGCAAATTTACGCTTTGGCTTGAATGAGCGCTTTTCAGCTTGTGCTTGTCCTTGTCCTTGAGCCTGACCAGCCTGATTATTATCATCGCGCTTATCGCCGGAAAACTTGCGTTTACCTTTATAGCCACCTTGATGACCACCTTCGTTACGATCATCATTACGTTTGCCAGCATATGGCTTGCCACGGCCACGACCGCGGAATTTACCGCCTTTAGATTTACCGGGTCGCTCGTCATTAGCGGGCTTGCCAGCAGCTTGCTTGTCAGGGAAGAGCATTTGCTCGATCGCGTGCCATTTACGGCCATCTTGCGGAGATATCAAACATAAAGCCTCGCCCGAAGCACCGGCGCGCGCTGTGCGGCCTATGCGGTGGATATAGTCTTCCGGCACTTGCGGCATGTCATAGTTAATCACGTGCTCGATATGTGGCACATCCAGCCCGCGAGCCACTACGTCTGTTGCTACCAGAATGCGGAATGATTTATTGCGATAGGCTTGTATCACGCGTTCGCGTTTATTTTGCTTTAGGTCGCCGTGAATGGCGTCAACCTTGTGATCTTCAAAGCGAAGCCTTTTGGCAAGCTTGTCTGCTCCCCGTTTTGTTTTCACAAAAATGAGGATTGACCCGCTGCGCTCTTGCAGCTCATTGCTCAGAACGTCGTATTTCTTGTCCTGATCGCAGCGTACAATCGTTTGATTGATATTTTCTGCAACATTAATTGTTGAGCCAATAGCAATACGCTTGGGGTTATTCAGATATTTATCAGCCATAGCCATGATGTTTTTAGGCATAGTAGCCGAGAACATCAGCGTTTGGCGCTCTTTAGGGATATATTTGATAATACGGTCGATCTGGACACTAAAGCCCATATCAAGCATACGATCCATTTCATCAAGCACTAAAAAGCGTGTTTGATCGAGTTCCAGATTGCCGCGCTCCAGATGGTCGTTAATACGTCCGGGCGTGCCCACAACAAGGCGGGGGCGGCGGCGAAGCTGCATGTTTTGTTTGCTATAAGGATCTCCACCAATCAAAAAGGCAGTGTTGATCTTTGATTTAGGGCCTATGAGCTGGCGCATAATTTCCATTACCTGTTTGCCAAGCTCGCGGGTCGGGGTCATAACCAGTGCGCATGCGCGCTCATCATTTAAAAGTGCTTCCACAAGAGGGATAGCAAACGCAGCAGTTTTGCCGGTTCCTGTCTGGGCGGAGCCAAGTACATCGCGCCCGTCAAGAGCTACGGGAATGGCTTCAGCCTGAATTGGGGTTGGGGTGTGGTATTTCATGAACTTCAACGATTGTTGCAGTACACTGTGCAGGCCGAGGCCATCAAAATTTTTCATTTATTTTCTTTCACTATAAAAGCTACTAAAGAGGTTCATCGCACCATTGCGAAGGAACATCTATCTCGGTCTTTTATTTTATATCGACCGATTAAAAAACGAACTTTATAGGGAAAGAGTGAAGGTAAAAATCACGCATCCATATGCTTTGATTGATGGATACTTTGCCAAAAGCTCTGCTTATATTAGCTTCTTTGTTTTTGTTATTGTTATTATTTAGTTTTTCTTATTTACTAAACCGCGTGTTTCCAAGCGATGGCGGAACATGACAGCTTTTAGAGTCTGCGTCAAGAAAATACGGGATTATTGTTTATTGGGGTTTGCAAAGCAGCGGCGGCTCTTCATAATAGAGGACATAAAGATAAGGATTAAGTGAAATATGGCGCTGCGTGAAATCGTATTCGATACAGAAACCACGGGGATGGATCCGTTTGAGGGTGACAGAATTGTCGAGATCGGCGCGCTAGAGCTGATCAATCACCTGCCTACCGGCAAGACTATCCAGCTTTACATCAACCCGGAGCGTGAAGTCCCGCCAGAGGCCGTTGCTGTGCATGGCATCACCAACGCGTTTTTGGCTGACAAGCCTGTGTTTTCTCAGGTCTATACCGACTTTTTAGACTTTATGGGTGAGGATTCCAAGCTGGTTGCTCATAATGCCGAGTTTGATATGAATTTCCTTAACTATCAGCTTGAAGAAGTCGGGCACAGGCCGATACCCAAAAGCCGAGTTGTTGACTCGCTTATGATCGCAAGGGAAAAATTCCCCGGCTCTCCGGCTAATCTTGATGCGCTGTGTCGGCGCTTTAACATTGATAATTCAGAGCGTTCCTATCACGGAGCGCTTTTGGACTCTGTGCTTTTGGCCGAAGTATATCTGGAGCTTTTGGGCGGTCGTCAGCGGGGTTTTGGCCTTGATGATAATGCCACGGGCGCAGCCGGTATCGGCGCGCTCTCAACGAAAGAGCGAATTTACCGCGAGCCGCGCCCTCACGCTCCCAGCGCAGAAGAGCTAATAGCGCACAAGGAATTCTTGAATGAGCTTACCGATCCGTTGTGGGCGGTGGCAGGTAAGCAATAACAAAAGTACTATTTACCTCATCTCTGGGGCAGGCTCGCTTTGAACAGAAGGAGCTTCGGGAATAACTTTTGGCTCCGGCACAACTTGCGGCTCCAGTTTATGGGCTGCCATTTGCAGCTCTCCATTTCCTGTTTTTGTGCCAATCTCGTTCATGGCTTCGGCAAAATCCTGTTTTGTTTTCGGATCACCGAATGCCTCTGTTTCACGGCACTTAACGGTCAAAAACTCCACCGTGCGTCCGTCAATATCTCCAGCGCTCTTATATTCTCTGCCCTTTAGGTCTTCGAATTTGTCGCTAAAAGCTCCTGAAACAGCTCCCGTATATGATTTAAGGCTTGCGAAATTGAATTTACCGGATGCGGCTGGTGCAAATTCCTGTTCAATACGAGCATTAAGTGCCTTAATTGTGCCCGCTCCGACGTCACCATCAACAGCAGCACCTCTAAGACCCAACGCTTTTTGTATAAACTCGCCGGTTTGTGTTTTTACTCCGGCTTGAACGGGAATATCCTTTGCGCTCATATCACGAAGTTCTTTTTCGCATGTTTTGATTAAATCGGATGTTGAATGATTATCCCATGCATCTCTGGTTTTATTTGTCAATGTACCGACGCCACTAGCTATTCCCGTTGCAGCACCGATTTGACTTCCAATATCCTTCGCGTGATTTAAAATTTTCCAACCCATAGACCTATTCTCCATATAATTTTGCTATAAAACTTGCATTAAAAGCCGAGCATTCTTGTTGCCTTTGCTTTTATGTATTGCGGGGAATGTATCATATGGCAGAAAAGAATTACCATAAAAAAATGCTTTTTTAGGTGGTTTCCTTATATTTTTATATGGATACCTAAAATTTATATATAATCGGAATTTAGGGTCAGGACCTAGCAAAAGAAAGCGGAAGAGAGCTATTTCTGCGCTTTCCCGCTAACTTTGGGGGTTTGTTCAAATGTCTGTTCAGCTTTTAAATCGAGGTTAGTCGTTATAACGGCTGGTATTATCGTGTTCTTTTGCCCCGGATGCTGGATTTATAGTGCTTTAGAATAAGAATCGGTCATGTTATACTATGC
>JAGYOK010000031.1 GCA_018399685.1 Alphaproteobacteria bacterium
TTTTAAGCCCTGAAGGACTATCCGTGCTTTTGCTTCACTCGTTCATTTGCGTTTCTTCATCGTCTTCCTCCTGCTTGTTTAAAACAGCAAAAGACTCACCTAACTCAAGCTATTTTAAAACTAGGGGCAGGATATGGTCTTCATCTCCGGACCAAATAAGAAACAAAGCCGTTCCAAAAGATATCGCCGCCGAAATTTGGAATTTGGCGCTATTTGCGACTTCTCTGAAGTAGTCCATAAAATTAAAGTTGGATAACATTGTACCCTTTCATGTAAAACGGTGCGATCGAGGATATAAAGAATTCTAAAAATATTATATAATTATCTTCGAAGGAAAAGCCACGAAATTACACCCGCCCGAAGGCATGGCGATATTCTTCAGATGTTTCTTCACTCTCACCGATTAAATCGCGCAGGTTCTTCTTCCCGCGTTTAAGCAGTGAGCGGGCGCCTTGCTCTGTCGTTGAAAGCCGCTCAGAGATTTCCAGAATGTTCAGCTCTTCGTAATAATACAGGACAAGCGCGCTTTTCTGATTCTCCGGGAGGCAATCCAGCATGCCCAATAATTTCTTATTTTGCTCATCTTGTATCATCGAGCGGTCGGCGGCAGGATTTGCCTCGCAAGGCAAGATTTTTTCTATTTCCTGTGCATCGGTTGTCGGACGTCTGCGACGTTTTAAATCGATGCACCGATTCAAGGTTATCCGGTAAACCCAGGTCGAGAACTTGGCGCTCCCTTCTTCCCAGTTTTTCCGATTCTTCCAGACTGTAAGAAGCGACTCTTGTACGACTTCTTCGGCCTCGCTTTCATTACCAAGAACGTTCACACCCAAACGCCAGAGCTTTCCAAGATACCGATCAACAATAATCCGATAAGCGGCCTGATTGCCCTCTTTAATAAGAGACAACAAGACCTCGTCTTCCGTTTGATCATCTATTTCCAGCGTAGGTGCGGACATACTCAATAATAAATCCTTAAAGGCAAACAAACACATCAAAGCATCAGCCTTTTTGCACGGAGTTCGCGCGTTTCCACACGCGCCGCCCAAGCAAAAAAGGCTCGCTGTTGCTCTATAACTTAAAAGGCCAAAACCAAAAAGCCTTTAGAAATTATATCGCTATAACAGTCTTTGCAATAATTATGCCAGCTTTGTAATTGTTAGGAACAAATGGAAGGCGCATTTTTATCCAATGAAAAAAGGCTCCAATTATAAGAGCCTGATATCAAAAAAGTTAGGTAAGAAAAATATGGAGCCGTTATTCTCGTATAGAAACCCCGCCCCGCTCTTCTGCTATTTCTTTTTGCTGGTCATTAATCTTTTTGGCAAGAAGGGACCACTTGCTATAGATGTCGCGGACATTGCTTTTTAGATAATCAAACTCCGCCGCCGGATCATCTTTTTCGAGAACTTTTGCCAGACGGACAAATACGATTCGATAAAAATCATCAAGGGCAGGAGCAGTATCCCCGCCGTTTTCAAAATCCAGATGGCTCTGCAAAGCGGCTAGAATACGAAATGTCTTTTCATTTAGCTCGCACATTCTTTCCAGGTTCTTCTCTACATAGGCATTTTTTGCCCCTTCAAGATTGCGTAGCATTCCTTCATATAAAGCAACAACAATTTCAACCGGATTGTTGACAGCATTATGCCCGGCTTGCTGATAAGCTTGAGCGGCATTGCTGTAGGGGTTTTGTTGATTAGGCTCTGTATTCATTAATTAGTCCATTCTGCTTTAAATCTGGTAACGATATAGTTCCCCTGCCCGAACAAGCCAAGCGTAAATGCTGAAAGTATCTTTTACAAGGTTTAAATAAGATAGCAGGGAAGTTTCAATAAGAGAACCTAGTCATCATCTTCTATCCCCAGCAAAGCTCTCACAGTCGCCAGAAGCATTTCCGCCGCAGCCACTTCCTGTTCCATTCGTGCATAGCGATTGACTTCTTTTTCATAGAAGGCGTCTGCCCGCTCTCGAATGCGTTGAGCTTCGCTTGAAAGATTTGTATTGGCACTTTGTAGGGTTGAAATTGTTTCTTGAATAAGCCCTCCAGCAACATTTGAATAAGCATCAATGCTGTTATGGAGGAGGTCGGCCATTCCCTGATTGATATTTATATTAATAGATGCGCTGATGTCTTCGATATAAGCGAAAGTTAATCCTTCATAAATGCTTCCTTCGGCGCCGGCAATACGGTCCCCGTCATAGGTGAATAAGGAAGAATCACCGCCGACACTTACGCCTGAAACATCTCCCGCCCCGTCAATTGTAATGTCCATAGTTATATTAAGGCCTGTAAGGGTAGAATCGTTTGAGATCACTCTAAGATTGTCACTATCAGTTTGAATTGACGTTTCGAATAACTCACGCAGCTCATCAAAGTTGGTTAGCAAGACCTCATTTAACAAATTTTCATCTGCGATAACCAGATAGTTTTCGCTATTAAACTCAATTCCGATTTCCCTAAGACTTGTTACCTGATCTGTATCATCGCCAAACATAGACGCTAAAATAGTGGAAATTTGCTTATTAAGCCCATCAAGAAGAGAGTCTGAAAACAGTATGGAATCATCGCTCACAGCTCCATCCGCACTAATGATCTGCTGTTGGTCGTAAAAAGCCCTAAATTCATTATAGGCCTCTATAAAGCCTGTAATAGCATCTTTGACTGCCGAGTAATCATAATCAACTTCAAGGTTAATAATCTCTCCCGGCAGTTGGGCATAAAGCGTCAGGTTAACACCATCCAAAACACCATCAATAGTGTTAGACGAGCTGATTATTTCCAAACCATCCAGATAAACGATAGCATCCTGAGCCGCTTGAGAAATATTAACAAAACTATTGGCTCCGTCTGTTACACCCAGACTTTGCATAATGTTGTCCACGCCGCCAGTGCTGACGTAATTCAGCGTTTCTCCCGTCACTGTTCCTGTAAGGGCGAGGGTGTAGCTGTTATCTCCGGTTTTAACAATGGTAGAGCTGACATTTGTATCGCCGCTAACGGCATTAATGGCACTGTTTATGTTTTCCAAAGACATGCCAGATGTTACGGCAATCTCCGAAACGGTTCCATTTTCACTTGTTAGAGTAAAGGTTCCCTCAAGATTAAGCTCAGCCGCTTTATCCGCTACAGCAGCGCTTGAGGCTTTCATGGCCTTGGCAAGCTGCCTAACTTCAATTTCATAGTTGCCGCGCAATGCGGTTTCATCCGCAGTAACACCAATAACCGAAGCCGGATTAGCGCTGGAAGACGTTGATAAATAGGGGGTCATATTATCGTAAACGCTATTCCCGTCCTCAGAAAAACCATATGTTTGTTTTAAAAGTGTCAGGGATTCGAGCATGGTGCTGCCAAGACCCTGTAGAGTCTTGTAAGCGTTGATAGTTGTATTGTTTTCTTCGATTTTTACATCAATGCGATCGGCCGCTGCAGTTTTTTGCTGATATGCGGCATCAACCAGAGCCGAGGTATTAATACCGGATGCGGCACCAACGATATATAATTTTGTTCCGTATTCTGCAACGGTTCCCGTGTTGATAGTTGGCATGGCTAAATACTCCTTCAGCACACTCCCTCTTTCCTGGAGGGAAGGATGGGAGACATTTTTACAATCGCATTATAATGCTCTGCAAATTTAGTGCCACCCATCCTTAAATAAGGTAAGGATAATTTTAGCGATTAACGCTTAAAGCCTGTTACTGAACCAGTGACAACAATGATGTTTTCATGTTGTTGGCCTGAGCCAGCGCTGCCGTTGCAACCTCTGTCATAACCTGTGCGGTTGTGTACTTTGATTGCTCTTCGGCAATGTCGGTGTCCATAATCGTCGATCTCGCAGCTCGCAGGTTATCCACGGCTGTGTTGATCACATCTTCACGGAATTCCAGACGAGACTGGTATGCACCAACCAGAGAACGACCAGTGGAAACAACGCCAATCATTGTGTCAATTTCCCCGGATGCCGTCACTGCGTTTGCCGCCGAGTCAACGTTTGTTGCTATGTTTGCTGTAAGAATAACCATCGATGACAAATCTACATTAATCACATCTGTAGCATCTGTTCCTACGAGGTAGTCTTCATCATAAGCATCGGTGGAATCAATCAGCGCCACCCCGTTAAAGCGGGTTTGAGAGACAATGTCACCAATCTCAGTTCTGAGCTGTCCATATTCAGCATTGATATATGCGCGTGATGCGTCATCCACAGAACCGGACATAGATTGAGCGGCAAGTGATTTCATCCGTTGCAAGATATCGCCAAGCTTTGATAATGCGCCATCGGCGACATTAAGCACGGCCTGACCCTGTACAGCGTTGGTTGCAGCTTGTCCTAAAACACTAATATCAGATCCAAGCTGTGTAGACACAGCCAGACCGGCAGCGTCGTCAGATGCGCTAACGATTTTAGAGCCACTGGACAAGTGTCCGAGAGATTCTTCCTGAATTTTAGAGTTTTTGTTTAAGTAAAGAATAGCCGTATTTGCGGCCGTGTTGGTACCTACTACTGGCATGATGGTTCTCCTTCTGAAGAAATTATAGAAGCGCTATCCCGCGCCCCATGTAGTTCAAGTTTACACACAAAAGTCAAAAAAGTGTTAAAAAAATAAAACAAATTTCGACTATTACACACCCTTTTACACGCACGTGCAGCATAAATGGGGCGCGAAATATCAAAAAAAGATTTTATTATTTTTTTATATCTTTTTGTGCCCCATTTTCGAGGGCTGCACGTGCAAAGGTATAACGGGATAATTTTAGGGATACTATTTAAAGGGGATGCGCTTGATGGCCGGGAAAGGAGCCAGCAGCGATGACAGCTATATCTTATGTATCAAATACCACAGAGTTGGTAAAGCAGGGCGCAAAGGCAGAAGAGACCAAGCCAGACACGGCGAAGGCTCTCAGCGAAGAAAAGCAGATATTTCTTGAAATATTGCTGACACAACTGGAAAACCAGAACCCATTGGATCCGGTTGATACGACTGAATTTACAAATCAGCTTGTCGCTTACTCTTCATTGGAACAGGAAATGGAGATTAACCAGAATCTGGAAAGTATCGCGGCTGCGCTTGATAGCGCTAACGCACTTTCCGCAGTGTCTTATCTAGGCTCTAACGTTGATGTCGATTCACCAACGTCAGTTATGCAAGATGGCGAAGTTCGGTGGAGCTATGCTCTTGAGAATGACGCAGAAAACGTCACGTTGCAGATCGTTAATTCAGACGGCGAAGTGTTGGCCGCTTACGGCGCTGAGGGAAGCGCTGCCGGTACATATGATATCGTAGTTGCGAACGCTGATCTGGCCTCTGAAGTGGCTGAAGGAACGCCGCTGAAGCTTGTTGTCGTGGCGGTGGATTCGGCTGGTGAAATGATAGGAACCGATATTGTTGGTACGGTTGATGTTGATGGTGTTGAAACCTCTGATGATGGCGTAACACTGACAGCAGGCAGCGTATCATTTTCCGCAGATGATGTCGTTTCTTTGCGTATGAAAAAGAACAGTAGCGTCAATGCGGCGTAACAACAAAGCCTGACAACATGAAAAAATTAATAATAATATTTAAGTAAGCAGGAAACAGAAGAAGGAGCGATAATTTAACATTTGTGTAGAAACTAAAACAAAGCAAACAACATAAAAGCAAAACCAAAAAATACAAAACCAAAGGAAAAATACATTTAAAAATACCTAATATCTAAGGAGAAAAACTATGAGTTTGTATGCTGCTTTAACATCTGCTGTTTCCGCTTTGCAGGCGCAAAGTACCGCTATGGCTGCTGTTTCACAAAACATCGCCAATGCTTCAACAACGGCTTATAAAACAACGAACGTGTCTTTCCAGTCACTGGTGACAGGGAATACATCCAACTCGACCAATGCGGCAGGAAGTGTTGTTACATCTGTATCTCAAAGTATGCAGTTGCAAGGACAGATTTCTACTACAGACGTTGAAACAAATATCGCGATTGATGGAGGAGGATTCTTTATTACCAGTAATGCGCAAGACAACACACCGTCAGCCTATACCTACAGCCGTAATGGGGAGTTCTCAACAGACGCAGACGGTTTCTTGATTAACAGCGAAAAGAACTATCTTCTCGGGTGGCAGACAGATGAGAATGGAACAATTTTGGCAACAAACTCAAATGACCTGAACTCCCTTAAGGTTATTGACGTATCTGCGGTTACTGGTTCTGCGGAAGCCACAGCAGAAGTTACTTTTGACCTGAACTTGCCGGCTGACGCCAATGTTGCTGATACATATATTACATCGTTTGAGTTATATGATGCTCTTGGTGTGAGCCATACGATTGAACAGACATGGACCAAAACAGCAGCCAATACATGGAATTTGGCTATGGCAGATCCATATTTAACAAGCGATAGCTCGGTTACTTCGGGAACACTTGCCCCTGCTAATATCACAGTAACTTTTAGCGGCACCGGAAAGTTAGCGAGTTACACAACTAATTCGTTTTCTATTACCGGTTTCACCACAGGATCAGCCGATAGTGCCCTCACATTTGATATGGGCACAGTTGGCGACGCTAACGGCCTGACCCAGTATTCGTCAAGCACATCAACGCCGGACGTTGAAATTACATTGATTGATTCAGATGGTGTTCGTTATGGTCAGCTCAGCGGTATTGCAATCAGTGAGGAAGGCTTGGTGACAGCGGCATTCGATAACGGTTTGCGGCAGGTTATCTATCAAATTCCGATTGCAACCTTCTCTAATCCACAGGGTTTGACGCACGTTGATGGTACGGTTTACGACGAAAACGAGGCGGCTGGTAACTATAATCTCCAGCTACCCGGAGGAGGAAACGCCGGACAAATCATTGCAAGCGCGCTTGAACTGTCAACGACAGACACCTCAACCGAGTTTAACAAAATGATTGTTGCCCAGCAGGCATACTCTTCTGCCGCGCAGGTAATCAGTACGGTTAGTGAGATGTACGACACTTTGAATAATGCTGTACGATAAACATAATCAGGTCAGGGCCACTCTTATGGCTCTGACCTAAATTTGGGATATTAAAATGAGTAACAAAGTGCAGGATTTTATTGAGCTTTGGAGGGAAAAGCGCTCGCTGAATATGCTGATAGATAATAATATCACAGCTTCAGATGCCGAGGAATTGCGCTCGGAACTCACAAAAATGGAGCCTGCACAGCGCAAAGAAGCAGAGGATATCTTAAAAGAAGTTTCTGAAATTCTGGTTAAACGCATAAAAACACTTAATGAAAAGCGCGAAAAACTCCACGAGGAAATGACGCGCTCGAAAAAAACAAAAACGGCGTGTCTGGCATACCAAAGACAAGGACAACATAGCTTTGTACATCAGGAAGAAAAAGCTGAAAACACAGCGCGCCGGGTGGCCAAAATTCAGGAACGTGAGGAAATCTTGCGTCAGAATTTAAAGACCACCGAAAAGACAAAAAAAGATTAAATATTTTAAGAAAGAACGCAGTGATGCAAAAATCAGGGCTGATAATGAGAGATCTGGATGAAAAAACCAAAGAAAGAGTTTTGGCTTTTATCTCTATGTGTAATGACCTAGAAAGCCTGATTAGTCGTGAAAACACACTTTTTCTGGACAAGGGATCAGTAGCTTTTGACGGATTTTTTGTAAAAAAAATCAATATGTTGAATAAATTCGAAAAAGATATACGAGACGTATTGTTATTGGCAAAGGAAAAAGCTCCGGAAAATATTGGCTTGCGCAGGTTGCTGGTGGAAAAAATTCAGGAAGTACGCCGCACATTATCAATAAACACAACGTTCCAGCTTCGTGATCTAAAAAAAAGAACGGCTCGGATGGAAGGGCTTAAAGACATGCTGCTCAATTTTTCGAAGCATGATGAAGAAGGAGATACAATATGTCATTAACAACAGCTTTGCATGTTACTATGGCAGGCTTGGGAAAGATTGAGTCGCAGATATCAGTTGTGTCTTCCAATGTTACCAATGCGGATAAAGCCGGTTATACAGTCAAAAGATTCCAAAGCGATTATGCCACCGCAAATGGAATGACCATTCCAGTTTCAGGAACCATTGTTGGTTCATTGAATATGGATCTTTATGGCTCGGTTATAGAAAGCAACACCGGGTATGGGTATTATGCCACTATAGAAGAATATTTTAAGCAATATTCCGACTCTCTGGGATCTACCGATGGCGATAATACGCTAAGCTCCTATATGGATAATCTGGAAGCATCTATCAGTGCGCTGGAAACCTCGCCAAGTAACAGCAGTTCAAAAGTAAATGTTGTTTCTGCGGCAAATACATTGGCCAGAGAGCTGAACAATCTGTCTTCAACAGTTCAAGGTTTAAGGCTTGAGGCAGACCTGGAAATTCAAAACAGTGTAACCATGATTAACCAGCTTCTCGAAGATCTCGATTCTCTCAACGAACAGATATCGACGCTTTCAATTAATGGCTCCAGCATAGCAGATGCAGAAGATGAGCGCATGCAGTCCATGGAGGCGCTATCAGAGTATCTGGATGTTACTTATTACATTAACAAAAGCAACCAAATCAAAATATATACCTCAACCGGCCAGACGCTACTTGATTCAAACCCCCACGAAGTAACACATACGGCTGTCACCTCTGTAAGCAGCACAAATGTTTATCCTGGAGGATTCGATGGCATTATAGTTAATGACATTGATATCACATCAAGGATTAAAGACGGAAAATTAGCGGCTCTTATTGATTTGCGTGATAACGTGTTGGTGAATGAACAGGAAAAGGTTGATGAATATGCCGCTGTATTGACACAAACGGTTAATGCAGCTTTTAACGAGGGAACGGCATATCCTGCTCGCTCGGAAATGGCCAGCGATATAGAGGCCCTTAATGCAGCAGACGCCTTTGCCGGAACAGGGATAGTGCGCATCGCAACTGTTGATTCAGATGGATTAGTACAAAGTTTTTCAGACCTTGATCTAAGTGCTTATGGTACGATAGGCGCTCTTGTGGGAGCGATAAACGGAATAGCTGGAATATCTGCTGGTTTGAATGCGGATGGCGAGTTGGTAATGACTGCCGATAATGCGGGAGAGGGCATCGCAATGAACCAGATGACCAGCTCAGTAGGAGCTGGTGCCGATAGTTTTAGCATGTATTTTGGTTTCAGTAATGTTTTCACGGACGTTGGTGCAGAATATATTAGTGTCTGTGACTACCTGACAAAGTCGCCGGAGAGTCTCGCAAGTAGCCTGCTTAAAAATGATCCTGCACTAGTTGTCGGTGATACAGGGCTTGTTGCAGGTAATGGAACAATAGTGACGTCGGTTTATAATGCTTTGACAAGTAATACATCATTTTCTGCGGCAGGAGGATTTTCAGCGCAGTCAGTGAGTTTATCTAACTATGCAAATAAAATGGTTGCTTATGTAGCGAACACAGCGGCAAACTCTGCAAGAGAAGCCGACACTGCAAAGGATTTGTATAAAGGATTAAAAACTACGATGGAAAACGCAACAGGCGTTAATATCGACGAAGAGACGGCAAAGATGGTAGAGTTGGAAAGTCAGTATGAAGCCTCGGCAATAATACTATCAACTTTGCAGGATATGTTTGAAACATTAGTCAACGCAGTGCGCTAATGACTAATTTTAAAGGAGAATAAAAATGGTCGACAGGGTAGCTACATATTCTCAAAGCGGGGCGCTTATGCGGGAGCTAATGCGTCTGCAATCGCAATATTCTACAGCTACAATGCAAGAAGCATCGGGGCTTATAACCGATAAATATGACGGCATTGGAAACGACACCCAAAGATTGCTTAATCTTGAGTCTGAATATAGCGAAATCACGGTACAAAGCGAAAACTCACAAGTGGCGCTGGATCGTGTCAATATAATGTATAACAACGTAGACACAATGCTTGATGTTCTCACTCATGGTCTTGTAAAAATCACAGAGTCGTTGGGAGGATCGTCGGTAGACGGAAGCTTCCTTACAGCCGAGCTTCAACAGGGTGTAGAAGAGTTTGCTTCCCGCCTTAACGCACAGCTCAATGGTACATATTTGTTCGCAGGTGGTGCGTCCGCTGCTCCCGTGGATATTAATGATGCAGATTACAATCTGGCGGTAGATGCTACTACGGTAGATCTTGCCTATTATCAGGGAAGTGACTATCTCGCAAAAGTTCAAGTCTCGTCAAATCTAGCGATTGAGTATGGGATTACAGCAGATAGCAGCGGCTTTGAAAAAGCTCTGCGTGCATATAATTTGGCCATAAGCGCCCCGGAAGACGACGCAACATTGCGTGAAGCTTATAATTTAATGCGCGAAGCCCACGAAGAAATATCAACAATGCAGACTATCTTGTCCAGTCAGGCAACTACTCTTGATAAGCAAATTGATGAAAATACAGAAACACTTAATCTGCTGGATAGCATGATCGGGGATATCAAGAACGCAGATTTGGCAGAAATTACCATAAAACTGGCTGAGCTACAAACGCAACTCGAAGCATCATATTCGATTGCAACCAAACTTTTACAGCTCAATCTTTATGACTACATAAAGTAAACTTGCTTAGGGTCAGGACTTAATCAATAAGTCCTGACCCTAAATCTCTTTGGAATTTTCTTCAACTTGCCAATAAAAAAAACTGGCCATGTGGGCTTGGGCGTGCTCTATAAGGGCAATGAAAAGCGATATTACCTTCACCACCAAAACAGATCATCAGCAAGCACAAACTGCTTTTATGCCGTTTGCAGAGTTTGTTGCGCTTATGGTGTCTTTGATGTCACTAAGCGCGTTGTGTATTGATGCCATGCTGCCGATGCTCGGCGCCATAGGTAAAGATATGCAGGTGGAAAACGCAAACCATGTGCAATACGTAATTAGCGCAATGCTTTTAGGCTTGGCACTTGGGCAGCTTATATACGGCCCTCTTTCGGATAATTATGGCCGCAAGACCATGGTTTATATAGGCATGTTGCTATTTTCAGCAGGGAGTGCCGTTAGCCTGCTTTCCGGTAATTTCCAGATTTTACTGATAGGACGAGTTCTACAGGGATTTGGCGCCGCATCATCACGCATTGTAACCGTATCAATGGTACGGGACCGTTATAGTGGTCGGGATATGGCTCGCGTTATGTCTATTATTATGGGCACTTTTATTTTTGTTCCAATGGTGGCTCCCGCCATAGGCCAGGTAATTTTGATTGTCGGTCACTGGCGTTACATTTTTGCAATGTTCCTGATTATCGCAACAATAAATGTGGCGTGGATGCACTTTCGTTTAAGTGAGACGCTGCCCAGAAATAAACGAAAGCCGTTTAGATTTCGTGTGTTGTGGAATGGTATTAAAGAAGTCATGGCGAACCATATAACAAGAGGGTATATAATATGCGCAGGATTGGTGTTTGGCGGTCTTGTAGGGTATCTCACCTCAGCACGTCAAATATTTCAAGAGTACTATGATACAGGGGAATGGTTTGCGATTTACTTCTCCGGCCTTGCTTTGGCGGCGGGCTGTGCCTCTTTCCTGAATTCACGTATTGTCAAGCGTTTTGGCATGCGATTGATAGCGCGCTACGCATTTATTGTGATGGCAATCGCCTCTACGATATTTGTAGCATTTTGTTTGTATCAATCAGCCGTGCCATTGCCTGTATTTATGCTCTATGCCGTAATAACCTTTTTTTGCATGGGGCTGCTTTTTGGTAATATTAACGCTATTGCCATGGAACCAATGGGGCATATCGCCGGTGTGGCCTCGGCTGTTATAGGCGCATCTTCTTCGGCAATCTCACTGATAATCGGCGGCATTATCGGCCTGTCATTTAATATGACATTATTGCCTCTGGGGATCGGGTTTTTGCTCACATCCGCAGCAGGGTTTCTAATCCAGCGACGGGTTGAACGCAGGTAATTATATGCGTCTCGTAAAATAAAACTTTTCCTTTCTTGTATAGAACCATCGCTTTTTCGGGTTATCCACAAACAGAATTTAGCGCTTTTAGCCCTATAAATACAAAAAAGCGCTTTATCTTCCCTTTCGGCTATGGTAAATCGTTGCGTCAGGTCGAAGGGGCTAGTATTATTCTGCCTCGTTCTATATAAGAAAAAGACAAGTTTTTAAATTAGACAAGGTAAGGAATGAAAATGAGTGATATTGCCGATCGCGTGAAGAAAATCGTTGTTGAGCATTTGGGCGTAGAAGAAGATAAAGTGGCTGAAGCAGCCAGCTTTATTGATGATCTGGGTGCAGACTCTTTGGATACGGTTGAGCTGGTTATGGCTTTTGAAGAAGAATTCAGCATTGAGATTTCTGATGAGGCAGCAAAAGACATCCAGACTGTGGGTGATGCTGTTAGCTTCATTAAAGAAAACTCTGGCGAATAACATAATTAGGGTGGCGCAGCTTTTTATCGTTGCGCTTTTTAATTTATTATTGATAAAGCTACAAAAGTTATTTCAGCCCGCTTGCGGGCTGCGATGCTTTCTAGGAAAGTATCTACTGGCACACTTTTAAAATTAAGAAGAAGTAAGGATACACGAATATGAGTGATATGAGACGTGTAGTAATAACCGGAATGGGTATGGTATCTCCGCTTGGTATGGGCGTTGACCATAACTGGAACGCCATTACAAACGGCAAAAGCGGAATCAAAAAAATCAAGCATTTCGAGGTCTCTGATATAGCCTCACAAATAGCCGGAGTTATCCCGACAACAAACGATGAAAATCCCCTAGACGGCGCGTTTAACGCTGATTTATATATGGCGCCGAAGGATCAGCGCAAAGTAGACATCTTCATTACCTATGGTATGGCAGCGGCGCAGGAAGCCGTTGAAGATTCTGGCTGGATCCCAACAGATGAAGAATCTTTAGAGCGCACAGGCGTAATGATCGGTTCAGGTATTGGCGGGCTGGATGAAATATATAAGACATCCTTGTTAATGCAGGAACGCGGGCCTCGCCGCGTATCTCCTTTTTTTGTTCCGGCTTGCCTGATTAATCTGGTTTCCGGCCATTTGTCTATTAAATACGGGTTTAAAGGGCCAAACCATTCTGTCGTAACGGCATGCGCTACCGGAACGCATGCAATAGGAGATGCAGCGCGCTTGATTGCTCTGGACGATGCAGACGTAATGGTTGCCGGAGGTGCCGAAGGCGCTGTTTGTCGCCTTGGTTTGGCGGGATTCTCGGCTGCGCGCGCACTGTCTACAAGCTATAATGATACCCCTGAAATTGCCTCCCGTCCTTGGGACAAGGGGCGTGACGGCTTTGTTATGGGCGAAGGAGCGGGCGTCGTCGTTCTTGAAGAATACGAGCACGCCAAAGCGCGTGGAGCAAAGATTTATGGTGAAATAATTGGTTATGGTTTATCAGGTGATGCATATCACATTACGATGCCGGCAGAAAACGGTAATGGCGGATATCGCGCGATGAAAGCAGCTTTGAAACGAGCAAATCTTAATCCTGAGGATATTGATTATATCAATGCGCATGGCACATCCACTCCGGCTGGTGATGGTGTAGAGTTCGCCGCCGTTAAACGTATGTTTGAAAATTCTTTGGACAGTGTTTCAATGTCTTCAACAAAATCAGCCATTGGCCATTTATTAGGCGCAGCCGGAGCTGTTGAGGCTATATACACTACCAAGGCAATTCAAACGGGCATTTTGCCGCCAACTCTTAACCTTGAAAACCCATCGGAAGATTGTCGGGGCATGGACTTGGTTCCCTTGGAAGCAAAAGAAAAGAGCGTCAGGATAGCGCTATCCAACTCTTTTGGATTTGGCGGAACAAATGCGTCACTAATCATTCGCGCCATTTAAAAATAAACTCGTTTAAGAAGAAAATATATGCCCGCTTTTTTAAAAGTTCTGTTGAGCTTGTTTATGTTTTTTGTTGGCCTGATAGCATTAGTTGCAGGCGGCGGCGCTTATTACGCACATTCTCAATTTAATCAACCCGGCCCGCTCCAACAAGCAACACTTTTTACAATCAATCGAGGCGCACATATTGGCGCAGTCGCAAGCGATCTCAAAAATTCGGGCATTATAACCAATCCGCTCATTTTTAAATATATGGGAAAAATTACGGGGCAGGCCGAAAAAATAAAAGCCGGAGAATATGAGCTTGCCGCGTATATATCAATGAAGGACATCCTTGATAAACTGGAAAAAGGTGAGATATTTACGCGTCAGGTGACAATTCGTGAAGGGCTTACAAATTATGAAATCGGCAGGCTATTGCTGCGGCAAAAAGATCTAAAAATAGAAGGAGTGGAGAAATATCCTGAAGGTCATCTTTTGCCGGAAACATACAGCTACGAACGTGGCGACAGCAATGCAGATATTATCGCGCGCATGGCAAGCGCTATGGATAGAGTGCTTGATGAGGCATGGGAAAGCAGAGAGAAAGGCATCCCGATTAAAACGAAAGAAGAAGCGCTTGTTCTGGCATCGATCATCGAAAAGGAAACTGCCGTAGCTTCTGAGCGCAAGCGCGTAGCAGGAGTGTTTATAAACCGTTTGCGCAAGGGAATTGCTCTACAGAGCGATCCCACGGTGATATATGCCTTGACTGAGGGAAGGCCGGAAGATGAGGGTAAGGGGCCTTTAGGGAGGCGATTGCTCAGGAAAGATCTGGAAATAGACTCACCATATAATACTTATAAATACGCGGGACTCCCGCCAACGCCGATCGCCAATCCGGGCAAAGATTCAATCGAAGCTGCATTAAATCCCGAAGAGCACCAATATATCTATTTCGTTGCAGATGGAACGGGCGGGCACGCCTTTGCCAAAACTCTGGCAGAGCACAATAGTAACGTAGCCAAGTGGCGAAAAATCCGCCGCCAGCAAAACAAATAAATTAGGTTCTGACCCTAATCTTTGTCTTTATCGGAATTGCCAGAGGAATTGCTGTTATCGCTCGTATATCTGGTACGTCTTGCGCTGCCGCTTCCTCCCAACCCTAAGCCAGGGGCATTCATTTCCGGTGCATGAATGTTTTGCAGCTCTAGACCATGGCGCTTCACAAGATGCTGGGCAAACTCCAAAGAGGAAGGCGTAACATCGCCCAAAATGCAGCCGCTGGTATCTTCATCGCCCATATCGTCGCGATGAATAGGTTGCCCCAAAACACAGCCCTTCACAAAGTAATGAAACGCGCTCAAAGGTTTATCCGGTAGCCGGGAATGCTGTAGCAACTGCGTGCGGTAAGGATCATTTAAAATCATTAGCGGAATTTGATAAGCCTGCCCGATTTTGTTGTCTTTAACCGAGCCAACATGCAAAAAGGGAGTATTATCAAGCAAATCAAAGAATTCAGACTCAATGGGTATATTCATATCCATCTGATCCATCATTTCAAATTCAAGGCTGAGTAAACCGTTTTCTGTATCAAGAATAGCCCCCAAAGCCTTTGCTATCAGGTTTTTGCTACAAAGCAGCCCGGCTTCGCCTTTTTGTGTTACAAGCAAATCAATATTCATAAAGAGATTTATACCTTTTTTAGTGCGTGCTTGTACATTATTTTATAGCCTTATGTATGCTTGGCTTGCCTCGAAACTTATGGGCAGATAGTATCTATCGGTGTTTAAGAGCTTAAAAGGAAAGCAAAAACCCTAATGTGCGGAATCGCTGGCATTTACTCGTTTGATCCCCGCCCTGATCGTGCGCATATAGCGCAGGAAATTCGGAACATGTGTGATGCGATAGCCCTACGCGGCCCTGATAGTGACGGGCAGTGGATGGACAGCGAAACCCCTCTTGCGCTAGGCCACAGACGTTTGGCAATTCTTGATCTCTCGCCAGCGGGCGCACAGCCAATGGCTTCTCCATGTGGCCGTTACCATATCGTTTATAATGGCGAGATCTATAATTTTCAGGAAATAAAGAACGATTTTGCCGCTCAAGGCCATGATGAGCCTTATAAAGGACATAGCGACACAGAAATTATTTTGCGTGCTTTTGTGCATTGGGGAGTGCAAAAAACAATAAAAAGAATTAACGGAATGTTTGCTATCGCACTTTGGGATCGTAAGGCGCAAGCGCTTTATCTGGTGCGTGATCGTATGGGGAAAAAGCCGCTTTACGTCGGCTGGTCGGGGAGTAACTTGATTTTTGCTTCGGAGCTAAAATCTTTTTGCACACACAGTGATTTCAAGCGCGATATTAACAAGTCTGCTTTGACGGCATTTATGCGCTTTTCTTATGTCCCCGCGCCACTGTCAATTTATAACGACGTTTGGCAGCTTCCGGCAGGCACAATGATGGCCTTGGATATGCAAATGCTGCGCAGTGGCCAGAATTTATTACCGCTTGTTGAGCCTTATTGGAGCCATAAATCAGCGCTCCAAAAAGCACAGGAAAACAAAATAGAAGATACAAGCAACATTACAGATGAATTTGAGGAACTATTATCTCAATGTGTTTCCGATCGTATGATTTCCGATGTTCCGTTGGGCGCGTTTTTATCAGGGGGAATAGACAGCTCCACGATTGTTGCGCTTATGCAAAAGCAAGCCACCACGCCAGTGAAGACCTATACGATAGGGTTTAAAGAACAGGAATACAACGAAGCTTCACAAGCCAGAGAAATAGCGCAGCATCTTAAAACCGATCATCACGAAATATTACTGGGCGCAAAAGACGCCCTTGATATCGTGCCTAAACTGGCCGAGATCTATGATGAGCCGTTTGCCGATGCTTCTGCTATTCCCACTTATCTGGTTTCACGGTTTGCCCGAAAAAGCGTAACGGTTGCGCTTTCGGGGGATGGCGGAGATGAAATGCTGGGCGGCTATAACCGTCACATATCAGGTCCAAAAGTGTGGGACATGGGGCAAGGAATTCCAACGAATTTACACAAGCCATTCGCAAAATTTATTCGCAATATTCCCCCGCACATCTGGTCAAAATTTCGTCCTTCTCACCCGCAATTTGGTGCTCATATGCACAAATTTGCCGATGCACTATGTGCCGGTACGCCAAGCGATCTTTATCTTTCATTGGTGAGCAAGTGGCAAAAGCCAAAAGAGTGCGTTATTGATGGCTATGAGGAGATTATCCCTTTGGTCGATCCAAACTCCCAGATTGAAAGTGGAATAGGTTTTGCCGAACATATGATGTACTGGGATGTGCTTTCATACCTTAGCGGCGATATCCTGACCAAGGTTGATCGTGCCTCTATGGCGGTTAGTCTTGAGGCGCGCGCACCACTTCTTGATACACGGATTTATGATTATGTCTGGCGTTTACCATTAGAGGCCAAAATAAAAGACGGGCAGGGTAAATGGTTGCTGCGTCAGGTATTGCAGCGCCATGTGCCGCAGGAGCTATTTGATCGCCCCAAACAGGGTTTTTCTGTTCCAATAGACAAGTGGTTGCGTGAGGAACTAAAAGACTGGGCGGAAGATTTGCTTGATGAGCGCGAGCTTAAAGCAGCAGGCCTGCTTGATTACAGAGTAATTACAAAAATGTGGCAGGAGCACAAAAAGGGCCGCGGCAATCACGCAGAGCGCCTATGGTGCGTTCTGATGTTCCAATCATGGTATAGACGCTGGGGTTAGTGGGTAATATTTATATGTCTCTACGGGATAAAAAGCTTTTATACATATTTGATGCAGCAGACTGGGAAAGCCGCTTTGCTCTGGCAAGCGCAGCCAAAAAACAAGGCGCAGAAGTCAGCATTGCCCTGATCGGTGGCAAACAGGGGGACGAGAAAAAGGCACCGGATATGACGGTTATTTTGTTGCGCAAAAAACATGGAATGGGTAAGGGGATGTCTACCCCTTTATCTCTTGTTCGGGATATCCAAAAAATTATATCAAAAGAAAAACCGGACATCATTCACGCTGTAACCCTTAAATACAGCTTTATTACAGCACTTTCTGCGATAGGAACGGGCGCGCCCCGTAAGATATTTACGATCGCAGGGCTTGGTTATCTCTACCGCAGCGATGATAAAAAATCGCTTTTCCTGCGCTATGCTCTTTGGCCGTTTCTTGTGTTTGCTTTTCGTAAGAAAGGTACACATCTCATATTTCAGAATGCAGATGACAGAGCGCTGTTTATAGATAATAAAATTGCATCCGTTGAAGATAGCTCACTCATCAAAGGGTCGGGCGTATATCTAAACCGCTTTGACAGCGTGGAAGAAGGGGAACAAAGTTCTCCCCCGCTTGTATTTATGCCAACACGTCTTGTTCATGAAAAAGGGGTAGCGGTGTTTATAGAAGCCGCGCGCATACTCAAAAACAAAGGCATAGAGGCGCGCTTTGAAATAGCAGGAGGCTTGACGCGCGATAATCCAAGGGCGATTACCCGTGAGCAGATGGAAGCCATGACAAAGGGAGGCGCGGTAACATGGCTTGGGCGCATTGATAATATTCCTGCAAAACTGCAAGAGGCCGCGCTGATCGTGTATCCATCTTATTACGGAGAAGGTATCCCTCGCGTTCTTCTTGAAGCGTGTGCTGCCGGTAGACCAATCATTACAACAGATCATCCGGGATGCAAGGAAGCCGTAGATCATGGGTTAAACGGCTTTCTGGTTCCTGTGAAAGACCCTAAAGCAACTGCCGCGGCAGTTGAAACTCTGCTTGAAAATCCAAAGCGCCTTAAAGAGATGGGAATCAATGCGCGCAAGAAGGCAGAGCGGGAGTTTGATATTCATGAAATTGTTCGTCAAACACTTGAGGTGTATAAAAGCATATAAGCATTCATTTGATAATAGGGAGAGTTTTGTGGCAGTATGAATGCATAACATCCCTAGAAAATATCCAAACACCAAGAGGTGCATTGTGGCTAATCGTGAAAACTATATGACAGGAAAAATGCTGATCGCCATGCCTTCTATGGGCGACCCCCGCTTTGATCGCGCAGTAATTTTCGTTTGCTCACATGATGAAGATGGAGCAATGGGGCTGGTCATAAACCATGCACTTCCGGGTATTGAGTTTAATGATCTCGTTAAGCAGCTAAAAATTGAATCCAACATAATGATTGATTTTGAAAAAATGGAATTGCCAGTCATGTATGGCGGCCCCGTTGAATCTGCTCGCGGATTTTTGTTGCACTCAGGAGATTTTATTCGTGCAGAGACAATAAAAATCAACAATTTTTACGGAGTAACCGGAACGCTTGATGCTTTAAAAGATGTTGCACAAGGAAAAGGGCCTAAGAACCTGATGTTTGTGCTCGGATACGCCGGATGGGATGCTGGCCAGCTTGAGGCCGAAATTATACAAAATGTCTGGCTTGTTTGCGATTCAGATGAAGACCTTGTTTTTACACAAGAAAATCATAACAAGTGGACACAGGCAGTCGGCAAGCTTGGAATCGATCCGGCGATGCTATCGGGAGAGGCGGGCCGCGCCTAGCATAAGTGCGCATTAATTATGCGCAATAAAAACAAGCCGTAACTTTAAAAGAAACGGCTTGTGCTTATGAAGGTTGTTTTTTTATCTTTATACTACGAGGTTTCCTGAATCTATCAGTTCGTCAACATTCTCGGAGCCTGATGCGAAACCAAGTCTTGCTATGGTAACAAAATTATCGCCAACGCCATCGACATCAATAGCGATACGCGTCTCCCAGAATGAGCTGGTCACTTCAACAAAATCAGCGATATCGTCACTTAATGGATCATATCCGCTTAAAATGTTGGAAATATCGAGGGTGTCACCATTTTCGCCAAACGTGAAGCCATAGATTGAATCCATATTAGCATCAAAGCTGTCGTAGATAAAAGTATCTCCGCTGCCAAGGCTTATTATTGTATCTCTGCCTTCACCAAGTATGAAGGTATCAGAGCCCATGTAATCAATCATAACATCATTTCCGGCACCGCCGCTTATGATGTCATCACCTGAACCACCTGCAAGATAATCATTTCCGGCACCGCCAGAAAGTATATCATTCCCGAATCCGCCAAACATGGAGTCATTGCCAGCTCCACCATCCATTATGTCGTCTCCGCTATGGCCGTAAAGCCTGTCGTTACCAGCTCCACCATCTATAGTATCATTCCCGGCTCCGCCATACAGATAGTCTATACCATTACCACCGTAAAGCTCATCGTTACCATTATTGCCATATAGCCTGTCATTGCCAGAACCACCATGTAACAGATCGTCACCGTTACCACCGTAAGCTCTGTCGTTGCCAGAGCCTCCGTACAGAATGTCATCGCCGTCATAACCGTATAGTGTGTCTCTTCCACCCATAGCGTCCATGATGTCATCGCCATCAGTACCTCTTAGGGTATTATTGCCGTTTGTGCCAACGATTGGGTCTGGGGTCCCTGCATCTTCCAGAGTTAAAGTAACGGTCGCGGTATCTGCACCACCATTGCCATCAATAACAGTATATTCAAAGCTGTCTTCGCCCACATAACCAGAATTCGGTGTGTAAGTGAACGAGCCATCTTCTCCGACAATCACGCTTCCGTGATTAGTGGCATAAGTACCGGATATGACTGCCAGAGCATCACCATTGGGATCACTGTCATTGGCCAGCACGTTACCTGTGATAACGCTGTCTTCATCACCTGAGAAGCTATCATCATTAGCGATCGGAGCATCGTTCACCGGATTAACCGTAAGGGCTACGGAAGCGCTGTCAGTCTCGGTGCCGTCTGTGAGCGTATACTCGAAGCTATCATTGCCGTTAAAGTCGGCGGCCGGAGTGTAGGTAAAGTTACCCTCGCTATCGATGATAACACTACCGCCATTTGCTGTGGTGATCGTATCAGCCACAGTTGAGAGCGCATCACCATCGGGATCACTGTCATTAGCCAGCAGATTACCTGTGATAACGCTGTCTTCATCACCTGAGAAGCTGTCATCATTAGCTATCGGAGCATCGTTCACCGGATTAACCGTAAGGGCTACGGAAGCGCTGTCAGTCTCTGAGCCATCGCTAAGAGTATAGATAAAGCTGTCCTGTCCGTTAAAGTTGGCAGCCGGAGTGTAGGTAAAGTTACCCTCGCTATCGATAATA
>JAGYOK010000032.1 GCA_018399685.1 Alphaproteobacteria bacterium
TGTGAAACCACATACGGGTATCAATAATATGACGCCTTACGAATTGTTAACTGAGTACTTTAAACTGTAAACAACGGGACAAAAAATCACATCAAAGAGGATTTTGCGCGTTGTTAACAAGCACTTATCTCAGCACGGGCTTGTATTAAAGGAAGGTACAATTGTGGATGCTACGTTGCTGCAAGCGCCTGTAAGCAAACTCAATGCGAACAAAGAACGTGATCCCGAGATGAGTTCTACAAAGAAAAACAACAAATGGTATTTTGGTGCTAAAGGACATATAGGCGTGCAATCAAACGGCAAACCGATCATCCATTCTTGCGCGTTTGGGACAGCAAAAAGACTCACCTAACTCAAGCTATTTTAAAACTAGGGGCAGGATACGCAATGAAGATTTTAAAAGTGCTGGGGCTGTCATAGTTCATTTCCCAAAGCAGGATTTGAACCGGAGCATCAAAGTGCCGTTCATCATGTAATCGTTTGATTTCAATATAAAAAGATACAAACCCGTGAGATGCCCCTATAGTTAACCGTATCAGGCGTTACCGGATTGTATCTTGGCAACACCCTATTCAATCTTGCAAATTGGATGAAGGTGTGCGGGGAGGATGGTCCGGATGGGGCGGGCTTTTAGGCATTTGTTGACACCTTCTGTAGATCCTCTTCAAAGCGTTCAAATACAGCTTCTTGCTTGAAGAAAGAGGGGAGTTTGGATTCTCTGAAATGCTCTACCGGATCAGGCTTGATTTTTTCCATTTCTCGCAGAAACTCATCCATGTCCTTGGCCACATTCACATATCCTTGCGGAGCGACGGCAGCAATTTCGGCAATGCCGCCGGAGCTATGCGTGGCAATCGAAGGAATCCCACAAGCGAGAGCTTCCAGAATAACATTCGGCAACCCTTCCCACCGCGAAGGCATAAGAAAGCAATCAGCTTGCGTAAAATATCGCCACGGGTTATCGCTCAGCCCCGGCAAGGAAATATTATCTTGCAAGTCATGGGCCTGTATCAAACGCTCGAGACGCTCTCGCTCGGGTCCTTCTCCCCAAATCGTCCAATGCCAGTCATAAGGCAATTTTAATTCGGGAAGCGCCTTGATCAGGGCATCAAAGCCTTTCTGGGGGTGCAAGCGTCCGGCCGAGATATAATGCACGGCCCTCCGGCGGTTTTCGCCCATTTCAAATTTCTCGTTTTCTGATTGGCGGATATTGGCCATATCAACGGGATTGGGCAAAACAACATAATTTTTGTAGGCCATGTTCAAATCTTTTTTAAAGCCATCAATAATGATTTGCGCAGGGCTAATGACAAGGTCGGCGCGCTTATACAGCTGACGATATGCCGTTTTTATAAATGGGGCAAGGCGGGGGTGCTCCTGTAAAATGAAATCCGGCGTGATGGCTTCGCGGACAATAAACCTCGTCGCCGGGAAAAAAGATCTGAGCAGCAGCACGAAAAAATTCATATGGGTCATGGTCGAAATTACAATATCCGGCTTGATGGCTTTAAGGGCGCGATATAGCTTCGGCACAGATTTCGAAAAACGAGAACAATCGAGTGAATGAAAAGGAATAGACGGATCTATCAGGTCTTTAAGCGACCCTTCATTGCTAACAGTCAGAAATTCCGGTGCAAAACGGCCGCGATCAATACCATTCATAAGAGTAATCATAACCCGCTCCGCTCCGCCGGCCATAAGCGCGGGCAGAATGAAAAGAATCTTGGTTTTTTTGTTTTTCGTGTTCACCAGTCTATGCTTTTACTTTTTCCCAACAAGCGCAAGGCTTGTTTTATGGCTGCCTTGCTTTGTGGGCCATGGCAATGTTCCCAGAGGTATGGCCTGCACATCCGGATTTTCCTTGCCGATACGCTTTAAGGCACAAAAAGGACCACTGATAATGTTGCCATCGAGGAACAGAGGACGTGCATCAGGGTAATAGTCATGGAGCAGTATGATACCGTTCGGGGCAAGAATTGAAAGTGCGGCGCTCACTTCCTTATAAACAGCTTGTGCGCTGTGGTCACCATCCAGAAATATAAAATCGTATTTCCGGTCAGTGGGGTGCATAAAATCAAGGCATGGCGCTGTCCGAAAATCTATACAACCCAGGCAACTAAGCTGTTCAGCAAAACCGCGCGGCGAGTCGCTTAGCCCAATTCTTTTCCATGCACCGTATTCCGGATGATTGACATCGTAAATATCAACGCTTGTGACAACCCCTTTTTTACCGGCACGTTTCAGAGCCATGGCGATGTGAAGGGTCGAAGCCCCTATATGGGTGCCGATCTCCAGAACGGCTTCGGGCTTGAGCTGTGAGATCAGATAATAAAGGGCGCGTCGGTCGCCGGGATTAACGCCTTCCATTGTATCTTCATTGCTGTATAAATTAATAATGGCGGCATGATCGTCTTCCCAGTTTTGTTCGATCGCAGGGTCGGAGAATATATGATCGATAGAAAGAGCGGCGGCGGGACGAAGGTTTTTTGTATCGCATAGATGCGCAGGAACTGTGTTTAAACATAGTTTGCTATATGTCTCCCGGGCTGAGACCCAAACAGAAGCGGGAATTATTTTTTTGACAAGCTTTTTCATTGCGCCTATTTCAAACCATTTTGACTGTTTGGGTATCATATGTAACAAAAATTACGTACGCAAGCGCTTCTTGTCATTCAAAGTGGGAAGTACGGTGTATTTTTCCGTCACTATCGATAGGAATGTTGCATTCCGTTTTTCCTGGCCTTTCCATCGACCGCTCCGCTAAGAGAGCAAAGATGTCCAGGGCACACAACCTACGGACAAAGACCCCTCTGCCCCCAATAGATGGCGAGCCAACGGGTTGATCTTGATGCGGCCGTTAAAGAGGCCTCGATCATTGGTAGGGCGGCTCTTTCTCTGCCCTGAAAATGCTTGCGCCCTGTGATCCAGGCTCCAACTCTCTTTCCAATGGCTTAGCTTTGCGTATATAGCAGCAGCCATTCAGATTTTGTGCCATAAATGGCCTTCTGTATCCTTGCATGATATCCGTATAGTCAGGATAATAAGTGCGCACATCTTTCAGACCCAAATGTTTTGTCAAGCGGATCCTGTAGAGCAGCTTTTCGGGGAACAGCTTTTTGTGTCGATGAAAATGACCGATAGTAAAGGATTAATATCGGCCACCCTGCTGATTAATATGGCGGACTCGATTCCGAAAGAGGAAACTAGGCAGATTTTGTCGCCAAAAACCTCGTTGATCATCGCATCAAGCAATGGCGCACCATCCAGATCATAAAAGCGCGACGCAAATTCTTGTGCGTATTCATGAGAATTCACAGGGATTCTATTTACTTTCCTTGTAGATTGAATAATCTTGCACCAAGCAACAATATAAGCTATGCGAGAGTTATAGCAATAAAAAAGTGGTTCAGATATGCGCGATTTCTTAACAGATTCTCTAGATTTTGATGATAAAATCATCCTTGTGACCGGCGGGACGGGATCCTTCGGCAAACACTTTGTTTCAACTGTTCTGGAACGTTTCAAGCCCCGCAAAATTATCGTCTATTCACGTGATGAGCTTAAGCAATACGAAATGGCACAAATGTTCCCGGAAAACCAATATCCGTGCATGCGCTTTTTAATAGGAGATGTGCGCGACCGTGACAGGTTAGTTTTGGCCATGCGGGAAACAGACTATGTTATTCATGCTGCGGCTCTGAAACAGGTCCCTATAGCAGAATACAACCCGATTGAGTGCATCCGCACGAATGTCGATGGCGCCGAAAATGTCGTCCGGGCCGCGCTTGATTGCAGTGTCAAAAAGGTCATCGCACTATCGACCGATAAGGCAGCTAATCCGATCAATCTTTACGGGGCAAGCAAGCTGGCTTCAGACAAGATTTTTGTGGCTGCGAACAATATAAGCGGCAGTATCGGCACGAGATTTTCAGTCGTGCGGTATGGCAATGTTGTGGGTTCGCGCGGATCCGTTATTCCGTTCTTCCAAAAACTTATTGATGAAGGTGCGGAAAGTCTGCCGATTACAGATGAGCGCATGACACGTTTCTGGATCACACTACAACAAGGTGTTGATTTTGTCTTATCAAGTCTTGAAATGATGCAGGGTGGAGAGGTTTTTGTACCTCGTATCCCCAGTATGAAAATAACCGATCTTGCAACGGCGATGGCACCCGGTATGAAGCAACATGTGGTCGGCATCCGACCAGGCGAAAAGCTGCATGAAATTATGGTTCCCGTTGATGACGGCCGCAGTACTCTGAAACTTGAAGATCGTTACATTATTCCGCCCGCCTTTGCATTCTGGAACCAGAAAAAATATGAGCTCAATGGCGCAATAACGGTTAAAGAAGGCTTTTCGTATTCCAGTGATAATAATAATGAATGGCTTGATAAAAAAGGCCTTGAAGAAATGCTTCAATTGTCCGAGCGCTGCGCGGCTTAGCGTTGGGAGTTTCAAATGATCCCTTACGGACGTCAGTCAATAGAAGAAGAGGATATCGAGGCCGTTGCCGAAGTGCTGCGCGGCGATTTTTTGACAACGGGGCCGGCGGTCGAGGCATTTGAAGAAGCTCTTTGCGAAGCTACACAGGCTGAATATTCTGTCGCCTGCGCTAACGGCACGGCGGCGCTGCATCTGGCAGCTATCGCGATGGATGTCAAAGCGGGGGATGCCGTCATCGTTCCGTCCATGACATTTTTAGCAACAGCCAATGCGGCCCGTTATTGTGGCGCGGATGTTGTTTTTGCCGATGTTAATCCAGAAACCGGACTTATGGAAGCTCCCCATCTTGAAGAGGCGCTTTTGCGATGCGGTGATTTGAAACCGAAAGCGGTCTTTCCCGTACATCTCGCTGGTCAGCCTGTAAACCTTAAAGCGTTAAAAACGTGCGCCGATAGCCACGAACTAAAGATGGTTGCGGATGCCTCCCATGCTATTGGTGGCACTTACAGAGATCAGCCGGTCGGAGCCTGCACCTATGAAGATCTGAGCACGTTTTCCTTCCATCCTGTCAAAACCATTGCAATGGGCGAAGGCGGAGCAATCACAACGAACAATCCCTATTACGCCGAACGCATGAAACGCGCAAGGCATCACGGCATGATCAGAACGCCGGAAAAAGGTCGCTGGGCGTACGAAATGCCAGAGCTCGGCTATAACTACAGGGTGACAGACTTCCAATGCGCTTTGGGACTCTCCCAGATGAAGCGCCTGGAGCGTCTTGTTGCGCGCCGCAAGGAAATTGTTGCGCTTTATGACTGGTTGCTGAAGGAAACGATCGAGGGAATCGCGCCTTTATCCCGCGTGCCTGATGTCGATCCTGCATGGCACCTTTATCCTGTGTTGATTGATTTCCGGAAGGCACGACATAGTAAAGAAGATCTTATCTCCCTATTGCACGAAAGAGGGGTTGGTGTGCAGGTGCATTATATCCCTGTTCATACACAGCCTTATTATAAAAATCTGTACGGGGCGTTAGACTTGCCGGGAGCGATGGCCTACTATGAAGCAACGCTATCACTGCCGCTTTATCCGGCGATGACGGACAGTAACGTTAAATTTGTCGTCGGGGTTTTGAAAGAATTATTAGGAGCATAATCAATGTTTTGCACAGAACAAAAAGTCGTCTCGTTCGGAAAGCGTAAAATCGGTAACGGTCACCCTTGTTTTATCGTCCTGGAAGCCGGCCCGACCCATGACGGATTGGAGACAGCCAAGGAGCTTGTGCGTCACGCTGCAGAAGCCGGTGCAGATGCCGTAAAGTTCCAGATTCTGGATCCGGAACGTCTTGTAGCTGATAAAAAACAGCTTTTTAGTTTTGATATTCTCGCTAATCGCGAAACCGGCGAGACCAAAAAGGTAAGCGAGCCTTTATACGATATTCTCAAGCGTCGCGCTATGGAACATGACGAGTGGCGCAAATTGAAAAAATACAGTGATTCTCTAGGATTGTCATTTTTTGCGACCGTCGGTTTCGAAGATGAAATCGAGTTATTAGAAGAGCTTGGCTGTGACTCTATCAAAATAGCGTCTGCCGATGTGAATCATATTCCTCTAATCAGGCGTGCAGCCCGCACGGGAATTTGTTTGCAGCTGGATACGGGCAATTCGTCTCTAGGGGAAATCGAAATGGCCGTGGACGCCATCCGTAGCGAAGGAAACGAGAATATCATTATCCACCAATGCCCGTCCGGTTATCCGGCACGGCTGGATAGTGTAAATTTGAATATCGTGCCGACATTGAAACAGATGTTCGGCTACCCTGCGGCTTACTCAGATCATGTGCTGGGTTGGGAAATGGACATTGCCGCCGTCGCCATGGGAGCCAACCTGGTTGAGAAAACGATCACGCTGGATCGTATGACCCCGCAGGTCGAGCATGCCATGTCACTCGAACCGAAGGACATGGCCGGCTTTGTTCAGTCAATTCGTGATCTTGAGGTGGCTATGGGAAGTTCCCGCCGTATATTGAAGCCCGAAGAGCTGGAAAAGCGCAAAGCGATACGCCGCAGTATCCATCTGGCCGAACCAGCTAAAGAGGGGCAGCGTTTAGGTGATGTAAAAGTTGAATTCCGCCGCCCCGGACACGGTATCGGCCCCGATCATTATGAGATGCTCACTGATGCCGTATTTATAAAGGATTGTCCAGCCGGACAACGTCTGTCTTTTCAAGACCTTTTGCAGGACAAGGATAAGGTATGCGCCGTGTAGCAATTATTCCAGCACGGGGTGGCTCTAAAAGGCTGCCGCGTAAAAATATTCTCGATTTTATGGGAAAGCCTATGTTGGCCTATCCTATTCTTTGCGCGAAAAAAAGCGGTCTGTTCGAAAAGATTATTGTTTCGACTAAGGATCGTGAAATAGCGGATATCGCTGAGGATTTTGGTGCAAATGTAATGGAAAGGCCTTTAGGTTTGACATCAGACAACGCGCAAGTTATCAGTGTTTGTCACGATTTGCTTATGCAGCTTGATGAGAAAGGAGAAAAACCTGATCTGTTTTGCTGCCTTTATCCGACATCTGTTTTTCTTGAACCTGAAGACCTGATTCAGTCGGAAAAAATGCTGCACGAAAAAAATGCAGATGTTGTTATGGGTGTATCCGGTTATTCGCTTCATCCTTATAAAGCAATGCAAGACGTAAATGGTTTTTTAAACCCAGCGTTCCCAGAGCATATAAGGAAGCAATCTCAAAATTACCCTGATTTTGTCGCTAGTAATGGCTCTCTTTATTGGGCAAAAGTCGGTTGTTTTATGGAGGTTCCTGATTTTTATCCAAAACGTTTAAGCGGATATGAAATACCCAATATTCGGGCACCGGATATTGATACAATGGAAGATTATGAATATGCCAAATTACTGGCAAAGATAGTATTTGAACGCAAAGGAGGAGTAGAAACAATATGAGTTCTGCAAACTATAAAACGCCTCAAGAAAATTTTTGGGCGGGAGAATTTGGCAATGAATATATTACCAGAAACAAAGACCCGGAAACAATTGCGGCCAGAACAGCGCTTTTCTCAAATATCCTTAGACATACACAGGACATACAAAGCGTCCTGGAGCTTGGCGCGAATATAGGACTTAACTTACATGCGTTGCATAATTTGTTACCTAATGCCACTATACAGGGTCTGGAAGTCAACGAGAAAGCATTTAAGGAGCTGCAATCCAATGCATGGGTTAACGCACATCATGGCTCTTTGTTGGAAAATAATCACAGCATGCAAGCTGATTTGACATTTACATCTGGCGTTCTTATTCACGTTAATCCAGATTCTCTGTCTCAAGCTTATGAGGCTCTTTACAACAATAGCAATCGATATATTGCTATTGTTGAGTACTTTAATCCGTCTCCTGTGACCATAGATTATAGAGGGGAGGATGACCGTCTGTTTAAGAGGGACTTTGCCGGGGAAATGCTGGATAAGTATAGTGATTTATCTTTGTTGGAATACGGGTTTGTTTATAAAAGAGACAATAACTTTCCTCTTGATAACATGAACTGGTTTTTACTGGAAAAAAGTGGGAAATAACTAGTGACCACAGGTCTTAACCACAAAACAATGCAACATAAGCCTATACAATCGGTTCAACTGGATATTCATAAAATGGATATCAATAATGATGGCGTGAAAGATTTTTTCTGGCCTGTTTCACATAAAGAATGTGCATCTTTCGGCAATGATATCGTAAAAGCCTGCTCTTCTCTTATTCGTAACGCAGACGATGGTGATGCGCTCATCCCTTATAAATTAATAGCCAAGTATTTTACTGCGGAAGCTGTCGGGATATTTCAAGGAGACCTTTTGAGAGAGCGGTTTAAAGAATCAGGAAAGGAAGTTTCAGTACCGTCTTCCTGGCGTCTATGGCCGCCGCTTTTAAAAAAAGAGAGCCCTTCTGAAATTCCTTTTCTCGATAATTTGCGTCAAGGCCCTGCCAAACCGAATTACACAAAAAAAATATTAAACTTAAGCCGCTTAAAAAAACTTTCACGCTTGTTTCATTTTAAAAAAAATGGACTAACGATTGACGGTCTAAAAATAAAAGCTGTGACAGCAAAACACCTGTCTGACACAATTATTGCCACTCAAAGAACCGAAACTATTTGCCTTCATGCACAGGAAGAACAAAAAGATGTTATTTTTTGCCGCTCGCATAAATGGTTTAAAAAAATTGAAGATGACGAATTGCAAGCGTCCCTGTCTCAAAATAACGAAAAGCTGGAAAAATCTATATTGGACGCTGTAAGCGATCTATATGAGCAAAATAATATCAAACTAGAACCACATGCATATCGTTATTTAAAGAGAGTGCTAACCGAAGGGGCTGCCTTACTGCGCATACATTATGCAAGGCTTGTTAATAAACCAGATAAATTACCTAAACACATCTGGACCGGCTCGGGCGGAAATATATGGGATATGACTTTACGACTTGCTGTAATGGCACAAAACGGTACAGCAGAAGGCCATGATCACGCCATGGGACAAGGTGTTTACGCATTAGCCCTAACGCCCTTTATAGAGTTTTGGGGTGCTGATCGTTTTATAACTTTCAATCAATCACAAAGTGACGGGCTGCTCGCCAATCCTGCAAACACATGGGCTATTATGGATCGCACCATGGCAGATATTGCAAATTTGGAAAAAAGAAGAAACAACGACAGTATAAAAACTTATCCCAAATTCAATCTTGCTAACCCGGACATAAAAACAATAGCCTTAATGACCACAATTTATGACCGAGACCGTGGGCGATTAACACCAGTTCCTGCAGATATTGTCGCTGTTGATTGGCAGGCACGACTTATTTCTCATCTAAAAAGCTGGGGGTATAACGTTATACTCAAAAGACACCCAGAAAGCCCTATATTGCCGCCACCCTCTTTTGAAGCGAAACTCGGTGCAAAAATAGTTGCAGGCAAATTCGAGGATATGCTTGACACTGTCGATATGATTTTATTCGATTATATTTATACAACAACTTTTAGAACAGTTCTTGAAACAAATATCCCAGTTGCCATCGCGGATTATTATGACATTTTATGGTCCCCGCACGTAAAAGAGCTTATCGAAAAACGCTGTGCGATTGTTAACGGGTGCTATGATAAGTTCAACAGGGCGCAGATAGATTGGAATGCATTAAAGTCCGGGATAAAAGAGGCGCCGTCTAAAGCAAACAACCATGATTTTGCATGTGTTTATTTGCCCTAGTAACAGGTGGGAGTGTTTATATGACAATTGCTATTATTGACTATGGGTTGGGAAATGTTAAATCTGTAGCCAACGCGTTGGCGGCATTGGATATTGATTCTGTGTTGACATCTGATCAGCAAAAGCTGGCAGATGTAGAAGGTCTTATATTACCCGGTGTTGGAGCTTTTGGAGATGGAATGGATAATATCCGTGACATGGGGCTTTACGAAGTAATCCTCCGGGAGGTAAAGGACAAGTGTAAACCTATACTGGGTATATGCCTTGGGATGCAGCTTTTGGCCGATGGCAGCGATGAATTTGGTGCGCATGAAGGCTTTGGTTTTATTCCGGGGTGGGCCAAACGGTTGACGCCGTCTGCCCGCTCGTTCAAGGTCCCTCATATCGGTTGGAATGATATAGAGGTCACTATTCAAGAGCCACTATTTAACAGTATAGAAGAAACTCCCGATTACTACTTTGTCCATAGCTATTATTTTGAAGCAAAGAATGAAAGTGATGTTTCGGCGTGGTGTGACCATGGGGGACGTTTTGCAGCAGCCGTGCAAATTGACAATGTATTTGGCGTACAATTCCATCCTGAAAAAAGCCAAAAAGCAGGTATTTCCTTGTTAAAAAAATTTTACGGATTTGTGAAATCATGCTGAAGAATAGAGTTATAGCCGTTATCATTTTACGTTACGGGGAAGTGGTGCAAAGTGTGCAATTTAAACACACCAACGTCATCCATACAGACCCTGCTTATGCCGTGAATTGCTTCAGTAAATGGAATGCCGACGAGATTGTTCTTTTAGATGTAAGTCGCGATAGAGAACGCCGAGAAATTTTTTTACAATCCGTGGAAAAGCTGTCTAAAACCTGCTTTGTTCCCCTAGCCGTCGGCGGATGGATCAAAACGACAGATGACATAAAAGAAGTTTTGTCCCTTGGTGCGGACAAGGTCATCATCAACAGTGAGGCCGTACGCCAGCCCGATTTTATAGAAAAAGTAGCAAAACGTTTTGGTTCACAATGTATTGTTGCTGGCATTGACTATCGTAGAAATTCAGCAAAAGAACCAACAGTTTTCATTGACCGCGGTCGTGAAAATACAGGAATAAACGTAAAGAGTTGGGCAAAAGAAGTCGAAAAGAGAGGCGCTGGCGAGATTTTTCTGTCTTCCATTGATAATGATGGTATGCGATGTGGGTTTGATATTGAATTAATGAAAGATGTAAGCGATGAGGTTTCAATACCCGTGATAGCTTTTGGTGGCGCTTTAACAGCCAATCATTTGGCGCAGTGTTTAGAAGAAACAGGCGTAGATGCTGTTTCGGCAGCAAATATGTTTCATTATTCGGAAAACAGCATGAGAAAAATGAAGCGAACTTTGAAGCAAAAAGGCCTGAATATACGGTTTTGATTTTTTATATGATTGGCTTTTCTCTACGGTCTAGTTCCGTGATATATACAGGGAAGGCTCGGCTTTGCTGATGGAAATTTCTTGCTATGCATTTCTATCCTGTTATAATTCGCGCATCCGTAAGCCTATAATATAAAACCAAAAAAAGGATTTTTAGATCAATGCGTTATTGTGCTCGTTGTACTTTTCCCGAAAATGCACGTCCTACCATTATTTTTGATGAAGAAGGCATTTGCAGCGGTTGCCGTGTTGCTGAATCAAAACAAACGATCAACTGGGAAGAACGTGAAGTCTGGTTAAAAGAACTGCTCGAGGAGTACAAAGCCAAGGCACGAGAAGAAGGCAATCCTTATGATTGTATAATTCCTGTCTCCGGCGGCAAGGACAGTCATTACCAAGTATATCTGGCCAAAGAAGTCTATGGCATGAACCCACTATTGGTAACATATAACCATTGTTTTAATCTGCCCTTGGGCGTTCGTAACTTACGTAACCTAGTTCGCCGTTTTGATTGTGACTTGATACGGGTAACTACAGGCTTGGATAAAGCAAAAAAACTTAGCCGCTATATGTTAAAAAAATGCGGTGATGTAACATGGCACTATCATTGCGGTATTTTTACCTATCCCTTTCAAGTCGCTGTTGAAAAGAAAATCCCTCTTATTTTATGGGGAGACCATGCGCGCAGTGAGCTCACCGGTCAATTTAGACTCGAGGACTTACCGGAATTCACAAAATGGTGCCGACAACAGTATGACATGCGCGGTATTGAAGTTGATGATATTGTTAATGACCCCGAAAGCGGCTTAACATACCAGGATATGGCGCCATTTATGTTTCCCGATGACGATCCGATGGAAGAAGTCGGCGTTAGAGGAATTTATATGGGGACGTATGTTGAATGGGACGCGCTTAAAATTACGCGCCATTTGGTTGAAAAGTGTGGTTTTAAAATTGCACAAAGCAAGCGCGACAAGACATTCAACCTTTACCATAAGATAGATGATCATGCGAATGGTGTTCATGACTATCTAAAATATCTTAAATTTGGCTATGGTCGCGCTACTGACCATACAGCAGAGGAAATTCGTTGCGGGCGCATGACTAGAGAAGAAGGGGTTGAGCTGGTTAAACAATACGATTCAGTTCGGCCTGAAACGCTTGACACGTATCTTGATTTTTTAGGCTTTTCTGAAGAGGAGTTTGAGAAACTCGTTGATAATCAACGCGACCCGGCGATTTGGGAAAAAGACAATGATGACAGATGGTTGGCCAAACATTCTATTGCAACAAGCGACACCACAAGCAACAACATGCTTGAAGCCGCACGCATACCCCTAGTAAACGAAGAAGATAGAACGTTTGGAAAAAATAATAGGCATTACTATTACTCAAAACATTTCGAAAAAATCCCTCATATCAATGATCGTTTCGTTCTTGATGATGATGACGAATTTTTAGTGTTGTAAAGACGCATGCTATGCATAATAAGAACTTGGCCCTTTTCCGCTGTGATGCATCACAGGACATAGGTACCGGCCATATCATCAGATGTCTGACGCTTGCCCATGCCCTCGAAAAAGAGGGATGGAAATGTGCTTTTGCCAGTTCGGCGGAGACATTGGCAACAGTGCCGCTTCTAGCACAAACGGGTTTTGAAATTCTCGATATAGACACCAATACTAAAGTTGATTTACTGGCTGTAGATCACTATGGTCTTGAGCGGTCGTACGAGTCCGCGGCCCGATCATGGGCGAATAAAATTTTGGTGATTGATGATCTGGCCAACCGCGCCCATGATTGTGATCTGCTTATCGACCAGACTTATAGTCGTGATAAAGAGGATTATAAAGCACTGGTGCCGGAGGGATGCCGGATTTTTACCGGTGCGGACTATGCTTTGCTAAAACCGAAATTCGGAAAAATCAAGGGAAAAACACTGGCGCGCCGTGCGCAAAAAGGCGGGGTTTTCGAACGTGTGCTGGTTTCAATGGGCGCTACGAATGTGCGTAATGTAACAGGTAAAGTGCTTCAGACGCTGGCTGCGTGGGATAAGAAAGAGCTGGTCATTGATGTTGTACTGGGTGCCAGCGCCTACGAGGCCGGAAGCGTTAAGTCTCTTGTTCAGGAGATCAATGCTGCGGGCCGGCACGAAGTTAAACTGCTTACGAATGTTACCGATATGGCGGGGCTGATGGCAAAAGCCGATATGGCCATTGGCGCTGGCGGTACAACAAGCTGGGAACGCTGCTGTCTCGGGCTACCGACAATTATGCTGGAGATAGCCGATAACCAAAGCGGGATTGCCGGAAATCTCCATGATGCCGGTGCTGTCATAAATCTGGGCAAGGATAGCGATTTTTCCGGAGCGGCGCTGGCGGAAGCTCTATCCCACCTGAAGGCGCAGCCCGAGAGAATGCTGGAAATGGCCAAAAAGGCATCGCGTATTTGCGATGGTTCGGGCATAGATAGAATATGCAAGGAGATTCATGATGCCGAATTATGATTGGTGGCAAAAGCCGCGCAAAATATTTGTCGTCGTCGATAATGACAGCTGGATATTGCCCTTTGCCGAACAGCTCGTGAAGCGGTGCTCTGCCGACGGAGATGACGCAACGCTCTGCCGTACCCATAGTGATGTAGGCGAAGGCGGTGTCGCGTTTTATCTGGGATGTTTAAAAATTACACCGCCGAAGGTTTTGGAGCGCAACTATAGAAATCTGGTGGTTCATGCCAGTGATTTACCACATGGGCGCGGCTTTTCACCATGGACTTATGCCGTTCTGGAAGGAAAAGATGAAATACCTGTTTGTCTGATTGAAGCGGCCGACGAAGTCGATACCGGTGATATTATCTATAAGGACTGGATTAAACTAGATGGAAACGAGCTGGTTACGGATTTGCGTAACCTGATCGGAGAAAAAACGATTGAACTATGCCAGCGTTTTCTGGCGAAAGACAAGCCCGTTTTTGGCGAGCCGCAGAAAGAAGTGAGTGGCATCACATACAAACGGCGTTATCCCGAAGACAGCAAGATTGATGTTACGAAAACTATTGAAGAACAATTCAATTTGTTTAGGGTCATTGATAATGAAAAATATCCGGCATTTTTCGATTATATGGGTCGCCGATACAAACTGCTTATTGCTCCTGATGAACAAGAGACAGAGGATAAATAATGAAGAATTTCAAAATCGCTGACAGGGATATCGGCAAAGGCCATCCCTGTTATATCATTGCCGAGGTATCCTGCAACCATAACGGAGACTTCGACGAGGCTGTGAAGATTATCAAGGCCGCCAAATATGCCGGTGCCGATGCTGTCAAATTGCAAACCTATACGGCCGATACAATCACGCGCGAATTTACAAAGATGCCCAAAGGCACCATGTGGGAAAATCTTGATCTCTACAGCCTTTATAAAAAAGCGCAAACCCCTTGGGACTGGAACGAAAAACTGAAGAAAGTCGCCGATGCCGAAGGGCTTCATATCTTTTCATCACCCTTTGATGAAACCTCGGTCGATTATCTGGTCGAACAGGGCGTGCCCGTTTTGAAGCTGGCCAGCTTCGAGGTTGTCGATATCAAACTGATCGAGAAAATGGCCTCCACAGGACTTCCTATAATCATGTCCAACGGCATGACGGATTTCCTTGAAATGGACGAGGCAATACGCACACTGCGCCGTTGCGGGGCCAAGGATATCGCCTTGCTGCATTGTAACAGTGGCTATCCTGCACGGTTCGAGGAGGCCAACCTGAAAACGATTCCGGTGCTGAAAGAGATGTTTGGTTGTGTCACAGGACTCTCCGATCATACATTATTCAACGATCCCGACAATCATACCCAGCCCATGGCTCATGTCGCCCCGCTTGAAGCCGTGAAGCTTGGTGCCAAGATTATCGAACTGCATTTGCTTATGGATCGTGCCGAAGCCAAGGCGCTGTTTGATAAATACGAGGGCGGCTATGACTGGGCGTTCTCGCGCGAGCCGGAAGAACTGAAACAGATGATCGATATGATCCGTCAATATGAAAAAAACGGCCAGTTTGAATATGAAAGCGATGCAGAGCGTAACGCTGCCGCGCACGCACGGGGCCATGTATGCTTCGACCCCACAGAAAAAGAAAAAGCCAGCCGCCTGTTGAGACCGACTCTCTGGGTCACCGAAGAAATTAAAAAAGGCGAAACCTTCAAATTCGCCGCGCAGGACAAAAACGATGGTAATTTTGATTCCATCCGCCCGGGAGCCGGTCTGCATATTCGTTATACGGATTTCATCGAAGGCAGCAAAGCCGCGCGGAACATCCAGAAGGGCGAGCCGCTTGACTGGGATATGGTTGATCTTAACACTTAATAAAGAGCGAATATTTAAATATGACAACAACGCAAAAAACATCATTGTCGCTTGTAGCCTATTTTATAAAATCTTATCCCAAACAGTCATTAACTGTTGTTTTGGCGCTACTCTTAGCCGGAGTGGCAGAGACATTGGGAATTGGCGCATTGTTGCCCCTTATAAGTATGGTGATTGAAGGAGAAGGCGCACAAGATAACAGTTTAGCCAAACTGGTCATAAAAGCGTATGACATGGGCGGCATTGAACCTACAATTAAAAACTTACTGTCAACAATCGTAATTATGATAGCGCTTAAAGCCGTCATCATATATCGGGCTATGCGTTTCGTAAGTTATGTCGCAGCTGATGTCGCCCGTGATATGCGCCTTCAGCTGATTCAAGCTTTAATGAAGGCAAGGTGGCATTACTTTATTAAGCTTTCTCTGGGAAAAGTTGCCAATATCATATCGTCTGAAGCACAGCGTGCAGGCCATTGCTATATGCTGGCGAGCCGCACTATGGCGGCATTCATTCAATCGCTTGTCTATATTTTGGCGGCGTTCATTGTTTCATGGGAAATCAGTTTGCTGGCTATTGTAATGGGCGGGCTGGTTGGCTTTCTCGTAAAGCGTTTTATTCAAATGGCTCGCAATGCCGGAGCAGACATGACGCGAACGACAAATGATATGCTATCGCGGCTTAATGAATCTCTGGCGGCTGTAAAACCTCTCAAAGCCATGGCACAGGAGGACCGCTACTTATCACATCTTGAAAAAGATACAACTGCGGTTATGAATGCGCAAAAAGAGCAATACCGTGCGTCCCTTTTGTTACAGATCATCCATGAACCTATGGCGGTTATCCTGTTGGCCACGGGGTTATATTACGTTCTGATCTATACTGAAACGCCCGTATCTTTTGTAATCTTATTGGCCTTTTTATTTTATCGCTTGATGACACAGGTTAATTTACTGCAAAACTTTTATCAAAACATGGTTCAAAATGAGCCCGCCGTTTGGGGCATGATTGAGCAAATTCAACTTGCTGACAAGGAACAAGAGATTCTCCACTCTGGCGACACGCCAACTTTGAACAAGGAAATTCATTTTAAAAACCTTACGCTTTCTTATGATAAAAATAGTCCTGTTTTTAAAGACTTTTCTGACAAAATTCCGGCAAACCGCCTAACGGTTCTTTTTGGACCGTCGGGTATTGGCAAAACCACATTGATTGATGCCATATTGGGACTTATGCAGCCCGACTCCGGGAAAATTCTGATCGATAATAAACCGATGTCAAATATTGACATTCTGAAGTGGAGACAAATGGTCGGATATGTGCCGCAAGAAACATTTATGTTCCATGACACTATTTTACAGAATGTAACATTAGGTGATGGTCTTTTTTCAGAAGAAGATGCCAGAATAGCCTTAAAGGCATCTGCCGCCTGGCCTTTTATAGAAGAGCTACCCGAAGAACTGCATACAATCGTTGGTGAGAGAGGCGGGCGTCTTTCAGGAGGACAAAGACAACGCATTGCACTTGCCCGCGCATTAATCAGGAAGCCGACTTTACTTGTTTTGGATGAGGCTACAACCGGTCTGGATAAATCGAGTCAGGATTTGGTGTTTAATTCTATTCAGGCTTTATCGGGAAAAGTAACCGTTGTCGCCATCACGCATGATCCGGCCATCCTTGATTTGGCTGACCATGTTATAAAGCTGGGACAAATAAAAGGTGTTCACGGATGAAAATTGAAATAAGCAACAAATACGGATGGAGGGATGCGCAGGCCGATAACTGTGTGCGTCTTATATACAGAAGTTATGCATCGATTGAAAAGGCGATAACATCGATAGATTTTTCCGCGAATATCGAAGTAATATGCAAATCGGTTGATGGTATTTTAAAAAAGCAAAAAGATTATTCAGGTGGTATTTGCCATACGGATGAAACCGTTGTTGCATGGGTCGATCATATCCGCAGCTTTCCTGTTTATTATGCTTTTGACGGCAAGGATTTATTTCTTTCGAATGATGCTTATATGGCTCGTGATATGGAGGGTTTGAAAGAAGCGGATAAAACTTCTGCACTGGAATTTGTTATGGCCGGATATGTCACAGGGGCGCATACCCTGTACAAGGGGCTTAAGGTTTTACAACCCGGTGAATTTCTTGTCTGGAGAAAGGGAGGGGTTCCCATCATATCGCGGTATTTTCAATATATTCCTGTTATGGATAAGCCTTCTGATAAGAAAAAGAATAAACAGGAATTGGGCCATATCCTTGATCGCCAGATAAAAAAAATTATAGAAAGGGCCAATGGCCGTACGATATGGATGCCGCTTTCCGGCGGACTGGATTCCAGAATATTACTTTGTAAGCTTCACGAACATGGATACCGTAATATCCAGACTTTCAGTTACGGTCCCCGCTGGAACTTTGAAGCAATGCGAGCGAAAAAAATTGCGGCGCATCTTGGCGTACCTTGGCAGATGGTGGCGCCATCCCGCAAACAATTAAAGAAATGGTTCGATGGGACTGCGCGTAAAAATTTCTGGCTTTATGCTGATGGCTTGAAGGCTATTCCCTGTATGCGGGAATTTTCGGCTATTCTTGCGCTAAAAGAAAGCGGGCAAGTTGAAGATGATGCTATTTTTCTAAACGGGCAATCCGGTGATTATATAACAGGGGCGCATATATCGGCGTGTTGGCTTGGGGGTGGCACATTTTCTAAAGACCAGTTTTATGAAATCATACTTAATAAGCATTACGATTTGTGGCGTTCTTTTAATACGCGGGAAAACTATGAAAACTTAAAGGGGCGTATTACTGCGTTACTCCCCGAAGACTGGGAGCAAGCCTCTTCAGGGATAGATTGGGCCAGACTGGAAGAGATATGGGAATATGAAGGCCGGCAAATATGCTATGTCGTCAATGGTCAGCGTATATATGAATTTCTCGGATATGATTGGGAAATGCCGCTTTGGGAAAAGGAATTGGTTGATTTTTGCGAAACATTACCGCTGGATCAAAAAGCCGGACAAAGTCTTTATAAGGAATATTTGAAAGACTATAATTATAAGGGCCTTTTCCCCGCAAAAGAAAAATATATCTGGCGCTGGTCTGTTCCGATGCTTTGGGTCGTTCCGGCGGCGCGAATTATTGGCTTATTATTTGGCAAAGAGAAAAAGGACGAATTTTACGCCTATATGCGCTATTACGGCCACTATGCCAATCAATACGCCTTTTTTCCCTGGGAGGAGCATAAATCAACGGCAAAATATGCAAGAAATATCATCTCTTTGCATGTGAAAAAGTGGATTGATGATAATGACAAAATTCAGTTTAAAAAGTTGTATGAGTAGAGAGCCTCTGCGCTAGAATATCCGAGTAATACAGCCTGCCTCTTGAGTTTAGGTGCCTGTGATCGCCCCACATTTCATCAGGTATTTCGATGTTGCTCAGATCGATGACAGGAATACCCAGCTGATTTTGTAGCATTTTTGTATCGACATTCGCCTTAATGAGCGGGTGTGGCTCTAATGCCAAAATAAAACCTCTATTGTCCTTCAATAGCAATATGTACCATAACCTTTACAAAAGATATTTTTGCCAAATCAAAACGATTGAAGTTCTTGGATTTTCCGATGTGAAGGTTATCGTAACATTCCCAACGGGCTTAACAGACGTGGAACGCTATCTCTTCCTCGCAACGAAATAATTACATCTCTTACTAGGCGTTTTTATCCGTTTCCTAATTTCAGATGAAGCGGTGCTTTTGGTACCGAACTGATATCATATTGCAGGAAAGACAAAATAAATTGTATCCCTAAAATAATCGGCAAGGCACTCAGCATAACCGTTCCCGCGCTGCTCGTTACTTCATTTGCAATAGAGTGTAGCCATTGCCAGGTTCCAAATATGACTCCGAATGTGAGGAGGCCGACACCAAAAAACAGTTCGATTGACGCAATGTTGAAATCACGCAGGAAATAGTTGTAGGCGATCCGTTTCAACAAGTTGCGCGTATGCCCGTGTAAAAACGGCATGATAATTTTCAAAATATTCAATTGGCTCTCTTCTTCACCATAAATGGCACGCATGGGAATATCTTGAACAACCGCATGCACTGTATTAAGCCGGAAAAGCATGTCACTTTCAAAGAAATAGCGCTTGGCAAGTTTTTTAAGTGGTATTTCTTTTAGGACAGAAGTGTGAACGGCGGTATAGCCGTTTGTCGGATCGAACAGTGTCCAGTAACCGCTGGATAGTTTCGTCATAAAGCTAAGGGCAGCATTTCCGAACAACCTGATTTTGGGCATTGATTTTACATCGTCAATCCGAAAAAAACGGTTGCCCTTTGCGTAGTCGCACTCGCCGTTAATAATCGGATCGACAAACAGTGAGACAAGCGCCGGATCCATTTGACCATCACCGTCTATCTTAACAATGATGTCCATTTTATCTTCAATAGCAGCTTTATAACCTGTGACGACGGCTCCGCCAACGCCTTGGTTTTCTTCATGGAATAGTAATTTAATTCTTGAGTCCTTTACCTTTTTAATTATAGAACTGCTTTGTTCTGGACAGGAATCGTCCACGCAATAAATCATATCGATACAATCGGGGATGGATTTTAAGACATGCTCGATATGATTTGTGACCCGGTAACATGGAATTACAACCGCAATTTTATATTCTATGCCGGTTTTATTTTTTTTAGTCATTTTGAACCCAGAATGCTAATCATTCCAAGACCACTCAAGATCATAACAACTCCGGCCATATAATAAATGTTCAGAGGCTCTTTAAACAGAAACCATGCAATTATTGGCACAAAAATAAAGCCAAGGGCCACTCTGAGAGGGCTTTTAGAACATTGCAGGACAGGCTTGTCAAGGAACTGGCTTTGGCAAATATAAAAGATAAAGATACTGCTAACCACTTCATAAAAAACATATATTTACCCGATCACAATAAGCGCTTTGCAATAAAGCCAGATCAATCTGGAAGTGCTTTTGTTCCCGTGGCTGGTGAAAGTTGGCGAGATGTTTTAAGCATTCAGGAAGAGCGCATAGTGGGCAATGATAATACTGTACGCTTTGAAGGTAGAATCTTGCAGATTCCCGCTGTTGCTGAGCGTGTCCATTTTGTAAGAGCTAAGATACGCGTTCATAAATACCCGGACGGATCATTGGCTGTATTCCACGGTCCACGCCGCTTAGGCAATTACACACAAGACGGAAATTTTATCACAAAGGAGAAGAATAAAACCATACAATCACAAAAAGCTGCTTAAATCCGCTCAGCAGCATGTCATGGGAGTTCGCTCGATGCTACGCATCTCTCTTACCCCCATGACAAAAAGAAGCGGACATTTAATGTGCTACATAAAACGGACATCTTAATTCGTCATTGACAGCATTGCTAAAATGAAAATATGTAGTTGGTTTTATATTTTT